>JBFILF010000598.1:0-2687 GCA_041599835.1 Pirellulaceae bacterium | reverse complement strand
TCTTCGCGCCAAAACGGATCAAGCATCATGCGCCGGCCCCCCTTGATTTGAAGTCCCTCGACGCGAATCATCCGGCTGAGCTTGTCGTACAGGTCTTGATCAAACTTGCCAAACGGCGCCAGGCCCATGACTTTCCATTCCTCGCCGTTGATCCAATCGAAGCCGCAGGCAATGCAGACCAAAGAATAAAACCAGCCCAGACTGGCCGCGCGACTTTTTTTGTAACGGATCGGGCTGACTTTGTCATTGGCGAACTCGTAAAACCCGGTGCTGGAGTCTTCTCCGTAAGCGTCGATGACGGCACACACGGCCTCCGTAAACGGACTGGTCAAACACCCGGTTGCCGCATGCGTGAGGTGATGATTGAAATGACGAATCTTGAGAGACCGTTTCTCTTTCAGGAAAGGCGAATCGGGATACCGCAATTTGTATCGCAGAGGTTCGGTGGCGACGGAAGTCGTGCCGATCTGACATTTGAGGACGAAGCGGACCAGGTCCAAATGTGTGGACCAGCGGTGTTTGAACGGCACCAGCGTTTGCACGGCGGCACGCATGAAATTGCCGATGCGCGCTCCGCGAATCGATGAACGGCTCCACGTCTTGGCCACGACGATTTCGGCACCCTTTTCGCAATATTCTTCCAAGAGATGTTCGATGAAATTCGGATCATCGGCGACACAGGCAAAAGCTCGTTTGTTTTGCAAATGTCGTTCGCCCGCTTCGGCAAAGACGATTTGGCCTGCGGAATTGACGATGGCAATGGCCGGGTCGTGGAGCGTGCAGGCGATTCCAACATAGTTTTTGGGCGGTTTGCTCTTTGCGCTGGTCACGTGGAATGTGGCTCCCTGTGAAAAAAAGGGGGGGTCGGCGATACCGGACGTTCGACATCGGGCGTTCGACATCGGGCGTTCCTGCCAAGGCACGTTGGCCTGAGATTTTAATCGTTGACGCGATCGAGTCCAACCAGCGCGCCGCGCGCCTCCTGCGGCACCGCCAAAGCGCCTCGCGACACCGCCAAAGCGCCTCGCGGCACCGCCGAACGCTGGCACACTCGGTCCCCCTCACAGCAGGGGACTTACCAGGCGCATGGTGTCTTCCAGAAAACGCTGGCGAACGCCGCGCGAGCCCCATGCGGCCCGATCCATTTTCTCCGAGTCGGCGATATAGGCCCGTTGCAATGCGCCGAGTGTCTCGGCAAATCCGCGGTCGTATACGAAGAGTGAGACTTCATAGTTGATCCACAAACTCCGCATGTCGAGATTGACGGTTCCAAACATCGAAATGGCGCGATCCATCATGATCGATTTGGTGTGCAACAATCCGCCGCGAAACAAGTAGATATCGACACCCATTTCCAGCAAATCGTCATAATAGGACCGGCTGGCGTAACGGGTCAGCAGCGAATCCACTTTTTCAGGCACGATCAGGGAGACTCGAACTCCGCGAGCGGCGGCGCCGCGAATGGCGCGCAGCAAAGATTCATCGGGGACCAGGTAGGGCGTCGTCATCACCAATTCATTCTGGGCTGAATTAATCAACGCGAGAATCATCTGCAACAAACCATCGTCCGTCTGCCCGGGACCCGAGGCGATGACCTGGATGTCCGCCGGGCCATTGGGTTGCACCAGTTGCAAACCCGCGCTGGACACCAAATCGGCCAACGGTTCGCCGGTTTCCAAGATCCAATCACCGATCATGGTGGCCGCCAGCGGTGCGACGACTGAACCTTGCATGCGAACCATGGCATCGACCCATTGGCCCACGCCCGAATCCTGTTTAAAGAAACGTGGATCAACCAGGTTCATGCTGCCGGTCCAGGCCACCTGGCTGTCGATCACCACGATCTTGCGGTGCACCCGCAAATCGGTGCGCCCCACGAACGTACGCAACAGCCCCACCGGTAACGCTGCCCGCAATTCGACACCCGCATCGCGCAATCGCTGAGGCTGGCGGCTTTTCCACCAGGGACGCGCGCCGAGCGCGTCGATAAGCAGCCGGCAGGAGACGCCTCGCTGGGCGGCACGTATGACGGCGTCCAACACATCATCCGCCGCGCCCCCTGCGTTCCAAATGTAGAATTCCATAAGCACGCTGGTTTGTGCGGAATCGACGTCTTGAACCAACGCGCCTAAGATTTCTTGCGTGTCGGAGAACATCTGATAATCGCTGCCGCGGACGGTCGGTGCGCCGCCCATGTTCCGTCCTAATTGACCCATACCGCCGGCCGCCGGGTGGTGCTGTGACCAATCGACATCAGTAATACCGTCGCGGATGGCGATCTCAGCGATTTTTCGGAAATCGGTCCGCAATTGGTCAATCCGCGTTGAGCGTTGGCGGCTGATTCGCCGCTCGCCAATCAGCAGATAGATAAGCGCACCGGCCAGTGGAAGTGTCACCACGAGCAACAGCCAGGCCAGCGCCACGCCCGTCGCCGGCCGTTTCATAATCACGCGCACGATGATCGCAAACACGATGATCGCGTGGGCAATGATGAGGAGAGTTGACGGATGCAAAAAGAACGGCATGAGTATTTCACCTGACCAAGTTTTTCACCTGTCATTTCGGGCCGTAAGAACCGACTGGGTTGTCAATCTCCACACGGGTTGGCGTTTGCGATCTACCGGGGATGTTGACTTGCGGATTACAGCCATATTCGCGGAGCCGCATGCAAACCGGTGGCGAGCCAT
>JBFILF010000597.1:0-2700 GCA_041599835.1 Pirellulaceae bacterium | reverse complement strand
CAGCAAGCGCTGAAACTGCGAATCGAAGAGGCTATGGAACATCTTAATTACCGCGAACGCGAAATTGTCCGTCTGCGGTACGGGCTCGCCGACGGCTATTCCTACACGCTGGAGGAAGTCGGCAAGATTTTCTCGGTGACCCGAGAGCGCGTGCGGCAGATCGAGTCCAAAGCGGTTCGCAAATTGCAACAACCTTATCGGAGCCACTCGCTGGCAAGTTTCGTGGATGGTCTGGATACGACCGTCGACGGCTCGACAGCCGATTCGACTTAACGATGAATCCGCAGGGAAAACGCCTTCCGAAGCCCCGCCGGCTCGGCGCGCCGCGGGGCTATTTTTTTTCTAATTCCAAACGCGGATTACTGGCCGTGCGCAATATCAGCTTGGCAACAACGAATCATTAACATAGAACAACAGAGACTTGCAACTCCGTCGCGTGGTCAATCGCCATGAGGCTTTGCCTGCTTTAACGTTAGGCGCTGCATTGGATTCCATTTCCGATCAAACCGATCCCAAACTCAACGTCAGGCACGAACATAACGGTGACTCGGGCGTTGCGGATCCCTTTCATCCACTTGATCCTCGCTACATCCCGGCGCAACGCATCGGCGGGTTAATATTCGCTGCGGTGGTGGCGTTTTTTGGATTGATCGGTTTCGGCATCCGTTTTTTGTTCGGTGATTTTGATTGGCTGTTTATCAGCTTGACGGCCGGCGGCTTGCTGATCACCGCAGGTTTGTTTGTGCTTGCGGTGGCTTGGCCGCCTATCAGCTACCGGTATATCCGCTGGCGATTGTCGGACACGGGATTTGAGATTCACCGTGGAGTGCTGTGGCGGCATCGGATCACCGTTCCCACGGCCCGCGTTCAACATGCGGACGTCTCTCAAGGCCCCTTACAAAGGTCATTTGATCTCGGGACGTTGACCATTCATACCGCGGGAACGCAAAACTCGTCGGTGGAACTCGACGGACTGCAGCACGGCACCGCGCTGGCATTGCGGGACGAGATCATTCGACAACGCGAGGCCACTGATGTCGTCTGAGCCAACTCGCAAGGCGGCTGATTCGATGGAAACCGACGCGAATCAATCCGCCGTCGGTGCCTATGCGGAAGCATCGGCGATCGATGTCGCCCGGCCCCATTGGCTGCACGCCTCCTCGCTGCTGTTCGACATCCTGTCGCATTTCCGACAGTACCTGATTCCGGCGGCGATCGCCGTGGGCAGCGCCGCGCAGGGCAGCGAAATTGGATTATTCATCGCCGTGCTAATCTTTGTGCCGTCCCTGGCGGCTTCCGTGATCCGCTATTTTACGCTTCGCTATCAAGTGCGAGGCGGTGATCTGATTGTCAGCGAAGGGTTGTTTTTTCGCCGGGTGCGAACGGTACCGGTGCGCCGGATCCAAAATATTGACCTGGTGCAAAACATGTTGCACCGAATATTTGGAGTCGCCGAAGTCCGGATTGAAACGGCCGGTGGAACGAAACCAGAAGCCACGCTTCGCGTTCTGTCCATGGACAATGTCGACGTATTGCGGCAGGGTGTTTTTGAGGAGCGATCGACAACACCTGCGGATTTGCCGGCGAATCATCTGGACGCATCAACGGTCAACGAACGACCACTGGCCGTTGCCGAGCCGACAAAAACACTGTTGGAAATTCCCGGCCCATGGCTTGTCCGGGCAGGACTGGCCAGCAATCGCGGCATGTTAATCGTCGGCCTGGTCGCGGGCGTTTTCTATCAATTCGATTTGGAAGACAGAATCGATCCACGGTTTTTAGAGTCGATTGTTCCCCAAAATGCCAATTCAGTAGTGGTGGCATTGTTGGCCACGGCCTCGGTCGTCGCGTTGTTGGTATTGCTACGGCTGTTTGGCATCGTGTGGTTTATTTTGCGATTTCATGGGTATCGACTGGTTCGGCATGGCAATGACTTTCAAATCTCTTGCGGACTGTTGACGAGAGTCAGTGCTACGGTACCGAGAAAACGGATCCAATTTATTAGCGTACACCGCACACTGTTTATGAAATGGCTGGGGCTGGCGGCTATTCGAATTGAAACTGCCGGCGGCGCGGGATCAGAAAATGAAAGTGCCACGACCACCGTGTCCCGTCGCTGGTTCATTCCGGTACTGCCTGAAGAGCAGGTGAGCCGAATTATCGGCGAATTGCGGCCCGGTTTGATTTGGAATGAGCATCAGCTGGACTGGAAACCGCTCGCTGCAAAAGCTGCCAGGCGACTGGTACGAATTTCCATCATTTTGTCCTTCCTCATCGCGGTGCTCGGTTTCCTACTGACGTGGTCTCAAGCATCAGGCTGGGGGTGGCTGGCTGGACCCGTGATTATGCCGGCAATGATTTGGTGGGCCATTAAGAAAAGTCGCGCGATGCGATACGCGCGAACCGACTATGGTGTCGTCTATCGCAGCGGTGTATTTAATCGCAAGACCAGCGTTACGTTTTACGAAAAGATGCAAACGTTGCAGGTTGGCCAGACGCCCTTCGATCGGCGGTGGAATATGGCGACGTTGTCGGTCGACACCGCCGCTGCGGGTCCCGCGGAGCATCGCATATCCGTGCCGTATCTCGATGCAAATTTTGCCCGAGGCGAATATGCCGAAATCGTGCGACGCGCGGCCCGGCACCGGCCAGTTTACGGATAAATGCCGCTAGGCGACGCCGCCGGACAGGCGTCGCAGT
>JBFILF010000596.1:0-2704 GCA_041599835.1 Pirellulaceae bacterium | reverse complement strand
CGCAACGCAAAGCTGAATGTGTTGTCTTGCCAATTGCCATGGCCGTCGATGCATTGCCAACGAACGAATCGGGGCGGGTCAAGTTGAATTTGTTTCATGTGCGGGTGAAAGTCTCCATGAAACGTGAATCGGAGAATCCCACCCTCGCGCTCCTCGACGCTGGCGCTGGTCGTCCACCAACCCGTAACACCTTGTTCGGTCGTCAGTGCGCGATACACCGATTCCGGCGGGGTTTCGACATGAAATGTATGAATAATGGTTTTCATTTATGGCTGCCGATAGGAGTCAATATCCACTGCTTGCCTCAAACATATATTCTGGAAACACAAGGCGCATCACGGTGTTAACAGACGAGTTCGCCGCGGACAACCGTGATGGCTTGACCCAGAAGTTTGGTGCGGTCGCCGTCGAGTGAGACGATTATTTTGCCGCCGCGACTCGACGCTTGGAAGGCGCGCAAGGTGGATTTGCCTAAACGGGCCTGCCAATAAGGCCCTAGCGTGCAATGCGCCGAACCGGTCACGGGATCCTCGTTGATGCCTGCAGCGGGTGCGAAATACCGGGATACAAAATCAAATTGCCCCGAATCGTCTCCGCTCGTCACAATCACGCCCCGGACACCCAGACCTGACAACGCGGCATAATCCGGTTTCAGCTGCCGTACCGCATCGGCGGAATCCAGTTCGCATAGGTAATCGAATTTGGACAGCCCGACATACATCGGTTGGATGTCCAGCGCTTCCAACAGTCCCGGTGGCGGCAACGTCTCGCTGGCCGGCGTCGCCGGAAAATCCAGCTGGATTTGGCCATTGTGTTTGACGGCTTTCAATTCTCCGCTGAGCGATTGGTAGATGACCGGTTCCGATTCGGCCAGCTTACCGGTTTCCCACAAAATGTGAGACGTGGCCAGCGTCGCATGGCCGCACAATTCGACCTCGACAGCCGGCGTGAACCATCGCAACTGAAATGATTTTCCGTCACGGTAAACAAAGGCTGTTTCCGACAAATTCATTTCGGCGGCCACCTGCTGCATCCAATTCTCATCGGCTGCATTGTCCAGCAAGCAAACGGCGGCTGGATTGCCGCGAAACGGTTCGTCGGTGAACGCGTCGACATGATAAATCTGAACCATCGCAGACTCCCCGCGGATTTCGTCTAGGTTTTCGTAGCCGAAGTCGCCGAGACCACGACAGTCGGGCCCGCACGCTTCGAATGCTTTCGCGCATCCAGCTGCTAATTTGGCTTGAGTCGCAGGCAGCTTTGGCTTGCTAATCTCCTCCTGACCAAAGTGCCGCTGTCAGAACATCTTCGATTCACTAGAATCCGTTCATCGTTCGTTGTTTCACTTGTCTCGATCGCTGTCAATGCCCGCCCCGCTGCAACTCGAATCCGTCTCGCGAGAAATCGAGTATCGGGATCCGATCCTGCTGTATTACCATTTGTGTCGCCAGCGACAAAACTGTCTGCTGTTGGAATCCGCCGAGATTGACAGTAAACGGCACCTGAAAAGTTACCTGATGATAGATGCGGCCGTCCGGCTTGAATGTCGCGGCCACACGGTTTTCGTGAAGCCGCTTACGGAAGGCGGCCGTTTACTCGTCCGGCACTTGGCCGTGCGGTTCCCCGGCGGCGGTTGGACCGGGCAAAACGGGTCGACGCTTCAAATTCCATTCCACCGTCCCCAACCAGAACTCGATGAGGACGGCCGATTGGCCGCCGCTTCGGTGCTGGACCCGCTGAGGGCCCTTCGCGACATCCTGCAGATCAATTCGTCGATTGAGGAGACGCTGTTTGTCGGCGGGCTATTCAGTTACGACCTGATTGAGTGCTTCGAACCACTTCCCGAGTTAGTTGAACCTGGGATCTGTCCCAATTACGTGTTCTACGTTTCACAGACCTTAATTCGCTTGGATCATCTGGAAAATGTCGGCCACTTGATTGGCAGTTTTTTCTACGAACCATTTGAGTCCGCGGACCGGGAGTCGTTTGACGTGCACATGTCAACGATTCAGCAACAATGCCAGCACCTGAGTCTGCTGGATTTGCCGCCGGCCAAGCCTGTCCAGCAGGACGCCGAAGTCGACGTGGACGATGCCCAATTTTGCGGGATCGTAGAACGATTGAAATGTGAGATTGGAAAAGGCGTTGTTTTTCAGGCCGTTCCTTCTCGTTCGTTTTCCATGCCGTGTCCCGACCCCTTGCGGGCTTATCGCCAGCTGCGAAAAAGCAATCCTAGCCCGTACATGTTTTTGATGCAGGACGAAAAATTTACGCTTTTCGGCGCTTCGCCGGAAATGGCCATCAAATTCACGGCAGCCACGCGCGACGTGGAAATTTGTCCAATTGCCGGCACCCGGCCCCGCGGCAAAAACCGCGACGGCACAATCAATCCCGATCTGGACAGCCGGATTGAACTGGAACTAAGAACCGACCAGAAAGAAATGGCCGAGCACCTGATGCTGGTCGACTTGGCCCGCAACGACCTGGCCCGCATTTGCGAGCCCGGGAGCCGACACATTGCCCAGCTATTGAAAGTGGATCGATTCAGCCACGTGATGCATCTGGTTTCGCGACTGGTCGGCACATTGCGGCAAGACCTCGATGCGCTGCATGCTTATCAGGCGTGCATGAACATGGGAACGTTAACCGGCGCTCCCAAGGTGCGGGCGATGCAGCTGATCCGGGAGCTTGAGAACCGCCGTCG
>JBFILF010000595.1:0-2709 GCA_041599835.1 Pirellulaceae bacterium | reverse complement strand
CTGGTTAACGACCGGCAAAGGGCTGCTCAAAAACACTGCCTTTGTCCAGCAGTGGCTCAACGATGAACTGGAAGCCATGTGTTGGGATGTGCACCGCCATGGAACTGACCTGGAACGACGGGTCGTGGACTGGGCGCTTGAAAACCTCGTGCCAGTGACATTGCTGCGCGACCGGCCCCATTGGCTGTTCATTAGTTACGAAGACCTCATGGTTCATACCGAGTCGGTGATCGATCATCTTTCAGAGCAATTGCAGTTGACCGATCGCCAAGCCATGTTGGCACAAGCCGTTCGACCGTCACGTTCCGTGTTGCGATCAAGTGGGGCGAAATCCAGACGCTTGATTCACGATCGTGACCGTAATCAACTGGTGGACTCGTGGCAGACGCGGACCAGCCACGACGAGCGACGCGCCTGTTTTCGCATTCTCGACAAATTTGGCATCGACATGTACCGCGACGAGATCAGCCTTCCGGATCATTCGCGCGTGGGTCGCAAAGGGTTTGCGTAATTAAACGCATGGCAAAAGGCACATGGAACATGACGGACGATAGTGGGCAAGCAGCACCAGGACCGTTGCCGCGGATTGCGGTGATTGGATGCGGCGCCGCTGCCAAAGAATTCTGCTTGCCAGTTCTTTTAAAATTTCCCGACGTTCGAAAACAATCCGTCGTGTTTGTCGACAGCTTGGCGGCACAAGCCAAATCCGTGGCTGCGGAAATGGACCACGCCCAGTATTGCACCGACTACCGGGAATTACCGTGTAATGTCGACGCCGCCATCATCATGACTCCTCACCATTTGCATGCCGAGCAGTCCATACACTTTCTCCAACAGGGAATTCCGGTGTTCGTTGAAAAGCCTCTGGGAATGACGGGGGCCGAAGTAACACGGATGTTGGAGGCGGCCTCAAGCGGCAACGCGCTGCTAATGGTAAACAACTGTCGCCGACTTTTTCCCGCTTATCGGCAGGTGCATGACCTGTTGCATTCCGGCCAATATGGGAAGATCCGTCGCATCCATATCAGAGATGGCAGCCCATTTGATTGGAACAGCGTATCTGGATTCTATTTACGAGATGCCACAACAGCTCGCGGCGTGTTTTTGGATCGCGGCGCTCATACCATTGACGTGGTTTGCTGGTGGCTGCCCGATCGGCCGAAACTAATCAGCGCGCAATACGATGCCAACGGAGGCGCCGAAGCCTTGATGAACGTTCAGTTTCAAGTCGATCAAGCTTCAGTGGATCTTGCGTTCAGCCGACTTTACAAGCTGGAAAACCGCTACCGTGTCGAATGTGACGGCGCGACGATTACCGGCCGATTATTCAACCCGTCAACATTTGAGCTGGTGATCGATGGCCGGGTTCAGTTGATGCGGGCCGGCAAGCCTGGCCTTTATCACGAATTTGCCTGGCAATTGCTAAACAATTTCATTGCATCGGTTCAAGGCAACGCGTCGCCACTGTTCACCGCCGCTGACGTAGCACCGTCCATTGAGTTAATCGACGAGGCGTATCAGCAAGCAACGCAGTTTGACATGCCATGGTACGAGAACGATCCAAATATCGCGCGTTTGCGAAAGCTTGTCGCCGCCACGACGTCCTAACATTTCCAATGGTTGAGTAGCCCATGCGTAAGATTTTGGTTACCGGCGCTGCAGGATTCGTCGGCGCATGGGTGGTCGAGAGCTTCCACCGCAGCGGAATCCCCGTACGGGCCGGCGTTCGCCGATGGACCAGCACTGCCCGATTGGCTCGTGGCACGACGGAGATGGTGCCTTGCGACGTACTCTCCCTAACACAGTTAAGATCCGCCATGGCGGATTGTGATGCCGTCGTGCACTGCGCCGTCGGAAATGAAGCAGTAACGGTTACCGGGACGCGAAACGTGTTGACCGCTGCTCAGGAGCTGGGACTTCGGCGCGTGGTTCATCTCAGCTCCGTGGCCGTGTATGGCAATACCAGTGGTATGATCGACGAACGTCAGGCCCGTGTGCCGCATGGAAGTGCCTACGCCAAGTACAAGATAGCGGCCGAGGAGGTCTGCGAGCAGTTTATGGCCGACGGGACACCGGTTGTCGTGCTTCGACCAGCAATCATTTATGGCCCATTCAGCTACACCTGGACCGTCAGTTTTGCGAACCGGCTATGGTCCGGGCGTTGGGGGACGTTTGGGCCTGCCGGCGAAGGCAAATGCAATCTGGTATACGTTACCGATGTTATTCAGGCGATCTATCGATCACTTTGCTCCGAAACTGCACCGGGCGAATCGTTCAACGTTAATGGCGACGAGATTATCACCTGGAACGAATACTTCACGAGGTTTAACGGGGCGCTCGGACGGCCGCCACTGAACACGTTGAGGACCTGGCCTATCGCCCTCAAAAGCCGCATGTTGGCTCCGGTTCGCGCGGTGGGCAGGTACGCATTGACTCATTTCAACAGCACCTTAATGAAGCTGCATGCCAAGAGTTCGTTGGCTGCCAGGTACATGAAGGCCACCGAATCTTCATTGAAGTTGACGCCGACCGCTGACCAATTGAAGCTCTACGGACGAGATGTCATGTACACTATCGACAAAGCGCGCGATCAGCTTGGCTACGAACCGAGCGTGAACTTGTCGCAGGGACTGGAATTTTCAGTCGCCTGGCTACATCAACATGGTCTGTTGCACTAATCATGGTCTGTTGCACTAATCATGGTCTGTT
>JBFILF010000594.1:0-2716 GCA_041599835.1 Pirellulaceae bacterium | reverse complement strand
TCCAGGGACTGCCTTCCGTACTGTAGATGGCAATGGCGGATGGATCTTCGACGGGCTTTGGCGTCCCGTCCATTTCGGTCAAATCAACGTCTGAACCGTCGAAAAAAAATGTGGCGGTGCCGTTGGCAGCTGGTGATCCCAAATTTGTCGTGGTCAATTCGATATAGAACAAGTCAAACGCCGTCACCGTAATGCCGCCTGCGCCGGTACCGATGCCCGAGTCGTCGTCGATGAGGCTGAGAATAATTGAGCCGCCTGGCAATGTCGTTCCGCCCAGCGAGGTTGCCGTTTCGACGAGTTCGATTGCCTCGATGTGCTCGTCGATGTCCAGATTGTCGCCTTCCATGAACAACGCGTATGCACCGCTTGTCGCGGCGCCGACAGCTGTCGGGGCAAAATAAAATATGTCGTTCTTTGCCGATCCGGTGGCATTCTTGCCAATTAGGAATGCACCTGCCTTCAATGTGACGTCTCCGACGGTCGTATCCTGTTCGACCAGAGTGAGGGCCGTCACGCCCTTGCCATCTCCATGGACGTTCGTCAGTAGCAGAAAGGTTGTGCCTCCCAGCGTGTAATCGTTCACGTCATTAGGACGAAAGACCCAGATGTCGCTGGGAGTCACAGGAAGTCCGAGAATAGTGGCATTGGTCTTCGTTGAGCCCAACACATCGCCATATAAAAGGTCAAACGTGCTGGCGCCGCTGCCAATCGTGATATCGCGAGAAACAAAATGTAGTGCCGTGAGTCTTTTCGCATCACTGCTACCGATGTCGACGACCGATGAAAACTCGCCATCGGTTGTTCCGGCCGGGGCCGTTGGTTCGAAACGCAGGTTGGGGTCTGCGAACTGAATGATTTCGCTGTCGAACCAACCGCTGAGCAACCCGGGGCCGCCCGTCGTTGAGTCACCAGAGGTCGACATCCATAATCCAAGAGGCTTTGACAAGTACACTTCGGCGGTGGCCGTTGCCGAATTGGCGGTTCCATCGCTGGCAACGAAATTGATCAATCGCGTCGCACTGGCATCGGCGCTGACGGCCAGATTGTCGTACGTTACCGTCCTCAACACTTGCTGGAATTCGGCGACGTCGACGGGGAGCCCCCCGTTGTCGATCGTCAGCACGCCTGTTGTCGAGTTAAACATCGCCGTCAGGCTGGTACCGGAGGTATCGGCCGCCAGCACTTCCGATGTCCCGTCGAGCCGGTTAGTGATCGTGATGGTCAGGGAGATGATCTGCGAATTGTCCAGATCCTGAAGCAGGGCGTCCGTATCAACAATCAATACAGGACCCAATCCTTCGCTCCAAGTTGTTTCGTAGTCGAGGCCAGCCTTGGTGCTGTCATCGGCGTCTAGGTCAATGGCGGGGGGATCGTTTTGCGCCACGACTTGAATCGTTCGATTGTCGCTAGCCGGATCAAATCCGTCATCCACGGTCAATGTAACGACGCGATTAACGGTACTTGGATCATCGCTGATATTTTCGTATTTGACGGTTTGCAGTACGGCTTCGTAGTTGGTATCAGGTTCCGCGCCGCTGAGTGTCAAAATGCCCGTTGCCGAATCGTAAACGACAGTGATACCGTTGGCCGCAGCTACTCCGGCGTCCCAGCGAAGAAAATCTTCGCCAGCCGCAAAACCGCTGGTTATTTGAAACGTCGCCCCTTCGAGCAGCGGACTGTCGCTGTCGCTGACGGTAAGTGTGGCATCGATCAGCAACGGCGGGTCATTTTCGGTGTAGGTAATGCTGGGATTTTTCAGATCTACAATCGGCGGGTCGTTGGCCGGCCCCACGCGAATCAGCTCGGTTTCGACATTGCTGATTTCACTGCCAGCCGGATCCAAAACAAATCGAATCGTGCGGATCGAATCGACCGGCGAAGGGTCGGTGTTTTCAAATTGGATGCTCTGCAGTAACCGCTCAACCATCACATCGGTTGCCGCGGCATTGAATTCGATGATAAGCGGTGATCCGTTGGAACCGTCACTGATGATCGTGCCGAAATGCGTGGGGCTGCCGCCACTGTGGTAGCGGACGATGGTGCCGCTCTGAATTCCCAGGTTGCCGTCCGTACCCGGCGCGAAAATCGGAAGTTGCTCGAATGCGGTGCCGCCGGCCGCAAAGTCGATCGTTAACCGGCCCAAATCCCAGCTGACACCCTCCGGATTGCTGAGCACGGCACCCGGGTCAATAAACACCACACCGTCACCGACATCCCAATTCAGCTGGGGCGCCGGCAAATCGATATTGAGCCGTTCCGTCGTGTTGATGTTCAGGGCAAATTCTGACGTGTTGCCTTGCTGGTCGGTGGCTGTGGCGGTCAGCCGCGCGCCGTCGGGGACGTACCCGCTGAGCGTAACGGTGAAATTCGCTACCCCAAAAGCGTCAGTGCTGACCGTTACCGAATTGACAAAGTTTTCTGCTTCGCCATGCGAGCTTGGATCGTCAGCCGAATTCCAATAAAAATCCAATTCGAAATCAGCGGTTGCCACGCCAGTATCCAGCGTCCCGGTAATGATCACATCGTCAAAATTGGTTCGGGCGGTGACCAAGACCGGGTAGTTGATCGTTTGGTTGGCGCCTCCGTCAGAATCACCGCCATCGTTCATCGAAACGCCATCACCATTGAGATCGATGGCCAGCCCGCCATTGCTGACAAATCGATTGCCGCGAATCGAGTGGCGGTCACCGGCAACGACGCGAACACCGTCCAGGGT
>JBFILF010000593.1:0-2743 GCA_041599835.1 Pirellulaceae bacterium | reverse complement strand
TGCAGCGATTGGTTCATGGTCGTGTGCCACAAAACGACGAACGGAATTGTGAATAGCCATGTGATGGCAAACGTCAACAAAAAATACGTTCCCAGCGAATTTCGTTTCATTTCATCGCCGCCACAACCTCTGGGTGTGAATCAATTCAACGAATAATAAAGAAGGAAAAATGGTGACTCGTTACAAAGTTGCGTTTTGGCATCAATCCCTGGTGCGATCCAACACGAGCGCATACGTGAATTTCCATAAATACAGGCGACTGCGGAAAATCATGCTAGAATGGTCAGGTCCAAATTAAGATGTGATCTTGTACAGGAGTCGGCCGGTGCACGTAGTATTGCGTTGTCCGTGCGGAGCTAATCTGAAGGCGGATGTGAAGCATGTGGGGCGCGAAATGAAGTGCCCCAAATGTTCGACAAAGTTAATCGTCCCGCAACCGCCGGTAGCACAAAAAAGTGAACCGGACGTTTTGGAACTTGAAGTGTTGGACGACCCGCTGGGTGGACAACCCCTGGCCTCGCATCCACCCATGGTGGCAGCCGGCGTCGCGGGAGCGGCGGCGGCAAAACCCAAACCGCCCACCAGCGGCATGCCGCGGCGCTATTCCTGGCTGATTACCGGCTCGATCATTGCCGTGGCGCTAGCGGGGTTTTTCGGCTTTCTGATTCTTACTTACATGCAACAGCGCAGCGAATTGCGCAGCGATACCAAGTACGTGATCCAGGACGGCAAAAAGGTCACAGTCGACAGCCTTAAAAATTCCAATCAACCCCGATTCACGCCACCTCCCCGAACCCGCGACGTCACGCCGCCGCCCGAGCCAAAAGATAACCCGTTTGACAGCGGCAACAAGGACCTGAACGATCCCTCGATCGCGGCTCAAACTGAGAATTTGGAGATGGCCGACTTGATTGAACTGGTCGAGCCGTCCATTGTCAGAATCAAGGTGGATTCGGACGAGGGTGAGCGCGTCGGTAGCGGTTTTTTCGTCGATCGCGAGGGCAAGATCGTTACGAATTTTCACGTGATCCAGGGAGCCTCCAAAATCGTCGTCGGTACCGTCGATGGCAAACAAGCGGACGCGCTGGGATTTTTGATTATCAAACCGCAACTCGATTTGGCAATCATCCAAGTCGATCCAAGTCAACTCACCGTCGTGCCCAGGGCGATTGCCAAATCGTTGCCGCGAAAAGGCGAGGCCGTGGCTGCGTTCGGTGCGCCGCAGGGATTTAGCTTTTCCGCCACGCGCGGCATCATCAGTGGCATTCGTTCGGGGCAGGAAGTCAGTGACGTATTGCAGGAAATGAGCAAGGTGGACGTGTACCAAATGCTGGGATTCTCCACCGAGACAACCTGGATTCAGTCTTCGGCAGCCATCTCCGGCGGCAACAGTGGCGGGCCGCTGGTCAACATGAAAGGCGAAGTGATCGGCGTCAACACGTGGACGCACCCGGGAGGTCAGAATCTGAACTTCGCCTCCACTTCGGAACAACTCACCGATTTGTATCGCGAACGCACGTCAAAACTGAACGATTGGCGGCTGTTGCCGCCTCACCGCATTAACTTTGGCAGCCGCTGACGAGTTTCACGCCGCCGTTCGACGCCAGACTAAACCGTGGTGGGCATCCGCACCCAATCCTTGAGGTGCGCGTGCTCGAAGATCATTTCGTGTTGGATTTTCAGTTCTTGTCCCATGCCCGCAGCGCAGGCCCGCTCGTACATGGCATGTGCAATGGCCACATCCAAGTATGCCAATCCGACTGCGTTAAAGTAGATGCGCTCCGAATCTTTATCGCGACCGTTTTTACGGCCCATGACCAGGTCGATCAAGTTGGCGTGAATCCGTTCGTCGCCTAACAGCCCGTCGCGATACATGCGGCTGAGTGTTTGCGTCCGGTGCTTGACGGTCTCCCAGTCGTCACACACGATCTTGTCGCAGTTTTGGGCCACCTCGTATTCGTCTTCCCAGCCGCCAACGTGGCTGTAAAAACTGCCTGGTTTCATCCAATCCGCCTTCAACAGCGGCGCCTGCGCGCTGGTGGCGGTTACGATGATATCGGCGCCCGATACCGCAGATTGCAGGTCGGTGTCGGTGGTCACGATATCGACATCGGGGACGATTGGGCTCATTTCACGCGCAAATTGTAATTCTTCGTCCATCGTTTTCGCGGCGACACGACACTGTTTCAGCGTTGGCAACACTGTCTTCATGGCGATCAAGTGCATCTTGGCCTGCTCCCCGGCGCCGATGAATCCGATCGTCTCCGCATCCTGTCTGGCCAAGTGCTTGGCCGCTAGTGCACCGACGGCTCCCACGCGGATGTTGGAACACAGCGTCCCTTCCATAAACGCGATTGGAAAGCCGTGGTTGATTTCGGAAAGTATGATTACGGCCGACAAGTTTTGAATACCGAACCGCTCGGGGTTGGGCGGGAACACCGAAACCCATTTGACGCCGCAAATTTTTTGCGATTTAAAGGTGGCAGGCAAACAGTTAATCCGTTCCTGTGTTTCATCGTTGAAAATCTGCACGATTTTTTCCGGAAACAACACGTCGCCCGCGTCGAACGCCCGCATCGCATGTTCGGAGGCTTCGATGGCCATGGCAATATCGAGGCAACCGGCCCCCAATAAATCTTCCTGGGAAAAGTAGCGGCAGCGAATTTCATGTGGATGAGACAGTGGCATGAATCGAATTCCTTTCGGTGTCAAAGATGTCAATATCGTCGAAATGGCGCATGGC
>JBFILF010000592.1:0-2746 GCA_041599835.1 Pirellulaceae bacterium | reverse complement strand
AGTTCGAAGTTTTCCGGCCGCTTCGCCAGGTGGCGGTCGTAGCGATTACAAATCCGCCGGACGCGGCGTTTATCCAGCTTCGACTGAATCCAACCTGGAGATTTGCCTTGCTCCCATTCCATTTGTCGGTAGGAGGCGTCGAGGCGCTGGGCTGCCTGGTCTTTCCAATATCGAAAACGGCTGGTGACGCCCCGTTGGACCAGTCTTTCGTGCAGGCGGCGGGCTGCCGTGCCGGCGCCACCATGAGGAAACGTGCAAAAATGGTCGATGATCACCCCAGTTACTCCATTCGCCAGGCCTGTGGGTGACAAGCCGGGGCCGCATTATGCAGCTTTGCGTGAAGAGTGTTTTTGTTTCGCGAGCATCATGTTTTCAAACATCGCTCGTTCACCTCGTCGAACAAACCAGACGCGCAGCCGCCGCCGGGCGCTTTCCCAATCGTCGAGCACCGGATGCAGAAATGCCCGACGTTTCTCTTGTTCTGAAACAGGAGCCAGACAGCGTTGGATAAACTCGTCCTTGTCCTGCATAAACCCATGCAAAATCACTTTGTCCGGATTCAATACATCTCGCCGCACGCGCCGCGTGGTCGAAAAATCGATCAGTTCGGTACGTTTCACGCGTCCGAGTTTTTTCGCGTAACGATACACCGCCATGTCAAATACGCCATCGCGAGCCTCCGGAGGCATCAGCCGCGCAAAATGCTTCGCGTAACAGGCGCCACCATTGACGTGGTCAGATAGCAATAATTTTTTCCGGCGAAACAAGCGACTTTTAAAAACGTGTGGCACGTAACAGCCCATCAACAACGGCGGCGGTACGGATCGCCATTGCTGGTGCAGCCGGTCCAGCCAATCCGGCTTGACCGGCGCCATATCAGATTCCAGCCACAAGCTGAATCCGCCATCGTCGTTAAATTCGCGACGCACAAAATCCATTGCGTCCCAAAACATGGCGGTGGGTCCCTCTGGATACCCAAACACCTGGGTGGGACATTGAACCGATTTTGTCGGTAATATTTCTGCGCAAGCCGCCTCCAATTTCGGACAGGGCGCGATGCGCGGACTGGCTGCTAGCAGAAAATGGGCGCGGCATTTTGGTTTGCCGAATTCCTTAATTCGATACACGATGCGCAGAAACCGATTGATTTCGGCCTGGCTGTAGTAGGGCAATATGACAACGTGGGTCATGGATCGGCAGGATCAACAATTCCAATAATCTGAACTGCGATGCACATTGAAAATCGCATCGGACTTGTAGGATTCCCACGCAGGCAAGTCAATTGCAATCACACGGGGGTGGGGTTTGCTTCAAGCTCGCGCGGACCTGCTGTCATGCGATTGCGGGGCACATGGATTCAATGCAATTGACCTCTGCAACAACCTGTTGTTACGATTCGCCACACGAACCACGGACGGTGATTGGAGCCATGGATTGGCCAAATTTTTTCTGCTAGACCATTCGCTGACCCAGGTCGGTGGCCACCATTTCGATTACATGCGGTTGATCGCTGAGGCGATTGAATCCGCGGGCTTCCAGCCCTTGATGGCGACCAACAAGCGGTTTCAAACTTCGGAATCGTTAAGCCGCCTGGGCCCTGTGTTTCCGGTCTTTCGCAACACGGTCTATTCCCGATACAGCTTGTTGGCGGGATTGCGAGAGATTACGCGGGTGGCCCGGCCGCAGCCAGTGCCGCGGCGGATGGGCGGTGTGGCCGGCCGTTGGCAGTCGTGGTGCGAACGACACGCCAGTCGCCGCAGTTTGCGATATCGCACGTCAATGATCCGCAAGTTTGCCGAAGACTGCGAGCGATTTTTTGCCACGCAAGTGCTGAACGACGAGGACCAGGCGTTTTTCGTCACGATGTCCGAACTGGATTTCATGGGACTGGCCGCATTTCTTTCCAATCACCCCCGCACGCTGCAGCTCACCTGGCACGTCCAGTTCCATTTTAATTCTTTGTACGGACGGCCCCCCGAATACGATGAACAGGAGTCGGTCGAGCAGCAAATTCGAGATTGCTTCCAAACGGCGCTGGCCCGCGTACCCTATCACGACATCAAGTGTTACACGACGTCGGATGAGTTGGCGGATCAGTATAACCGGCTGGGATTGATTCCGTTCGAACCGTTGCCATACCCGGTCAATCCGAAGTTGTTGCCAGCTGCGCATGAGCCACCCCATCAACGACCGCTTAACATTTCCATTGCCGGCAGCGTCCGCCGCGAGAAGGGTCAGGAACTGTATTTGGCGCGATTGATCGAGCAGCTGTGGGATCGCCAACTGTCCACGGGAAAATTGCGCTTAAACGTCCAATGCCAGCGGCGCAATTGGCTCAAGCGAAAGAAGCTTGTGCCGCTTTCGATCAAGCGAACGGCCGCCCCGGCCCAACTCGACGCCGCCATCAAGTTTTTTGATCACCCGCTCGACGAACCGGATTACCTGAAATTGATCGACCGTTCGGACATTGGTTTGATGTTTTATGACGCGCGGCGTTACTACAGCCGGCGGGCCGGAGTGCTCGGGGAATTCCTGGCTGCCGGCAAGCCTGTGATCGTACCGGCGGGATGTTGGCTTGCCGAACAAATTGCCGAGGCGTCGTTTCAACACGTTGAACACTTGGTGCGAACGGAGGCACCCATTTCGCAACTCGGGATCGCCGACACGCAATGGACGCCCACCAACGTGCCGTTGCCCGGCGATGTCATATCGTTTGACCGCCACCGGCATCCGTTCACGTGTCGCT
>JBFILF010000591.1:0-2747 GCA_041599835.1 Pirellulaceae bacterium | reverse complement strand
TTCCGCGGCCCGCTTATGACCAGCTGTTTAATGACCAGATTCAATCGGCGATCGAAAAACAGGGTGGCGGCAACGTGGAAAAGCTGCTGAACAGCGGCGACACGTGGACCGTCAGCTAACTGAATCGAATCGGAACAACGCCCCATCGTGCCTGCGATTTTGATCGTCGCGGAATATGGCTCGCTAAACGGCGGCGAGCGGTCTCTGTTGTCTATCATCCCGCATTTGCAAAACCGCGGCTGTCGTTTCTCGGCTCTGCTGCCCGCACCATCCGCGTTTGCTGAATCACTGCATGCTCTCAACGTTTCCGTGCATCCGTTTCGCTTCCGCGATCCACAGGGTGCACGAAAGCCGCTGGAGGAATTGCGGGCACAGCTGGACGCCGCGATCCGCACCATCAACGCCGATTTGGTGCATTTGAACAGCTTGTCAGCCAGCCGCGTGGCCGCGACGTTGACCTCCGAACTTGACCTGCCGTTGATCGGCCATTTTCGCGATATGCTCAAACTCAGCCGTCGGGCAATCGACGATTTGAATCAATTGAACCAGATTATTGCGGTGTCCCACGCCACGCGAAATTGGCATATCGCGCAGGGAATTCAGCCCGATTTAATTCGCGTGATTTACAACGGTGTGGATGCCGCTGCGTTCGCGCCACGTCCGCCATCTGGATGGCTGCATCGGGAACTAGGCATCGCGGCGCAAACCAAAATCTTGTTGTCGGTCGGACAGATCGGAATGCGCAAGGGACTGGACGTCACGTTGGCGGCCGCCGAGCAGTTGCTCCGGCGACGCGGCGATTTGCATTTTGTATTTGTTGGAGAGCGCCATTCTGCGAAAACCGAATCCGTGGATTACCAGCGCCGGCTGCTCGCGCGGTCGGCCCTGCCGCACTTGCGGCCGCACGTCCATTGGCTGGGCGAGCGGCAAGATGTCGACGCTATCATGCAGGAATCTCATCTGTTGGTACACGCGGCCCGGCAGGAACCTCTGGGCCGGGTCCTGCTGGAATCCTTTGCCAGCGGACTGCCGGCGGTGGCCACCGACGTCGGCGGTACGCGAGAGGTTTTTTGTGATGATGCATTAACCGATTTGCTTGTGCCGGCAGACAACGCGAATCTTCTGGCGGAATGCCTCTCGAGACTGATCGATTCACCCTGCATGATCTCGCAGATTTCTCGCCGGATCCGGCAACTTGCCGTCGAAAAATTCTCAGCAGCCGGATCGGCGGCCGCCGTACACCGAGCCTACCAGGATGCGTTAAGTTGAGTGCCAGCCACCATTCGAAAAAAGGCATTGTCCTGCACGAAAACAGCTGTTCACCCCGGAATTTTAACGGCGCAGATTGCAAGCTCGAATGCGACTTGTAACAATAATCCTAAGGCCCATGCGACGATGATTCTTGTCTTGCCCATCTTTGGACAATCGGCCGTATATGTCAGATATTTCCGGTCAGAACTTTTTGGCGCTGGTCAAAAAGAGCCAGATTATCGACGATGACTCGTTAAATCAAATTTCCGAAAAATTTGACGGTGAAAATAATGCGCGCACGCTCGCCGGTCAGCTGGTTGACGAAGGCTGGCTGACGCAGTGGCAAGCCAAGTTTCTATTGACCGGTCGCAGCCGGTTGAAAATCGGACAGTACGTTTTATTGGATCGATTTCAGAAGGATGAACTCGGCGACCGATTTCTGGCCGTACACGAACAGCTGGGTCGCAAAGTCGACATACACATTTTTCCCAAAAATCTGGGCAAAAACAAAACGCTGTTTGAGAAATTTCTCGAAGAAGCGGCCAAGGTGGCCAAGCTGGATCATCCGAATCTGCTGCATCTGTACGACATCGATCAGGAAAATAACCGTTACTATTTCGTGTTCGAGCACGAAGACGGCGTAACGATCGAAAAAACGCCCATTGGCAGCCTTTCCTCACGTGATATTGCGTTGACCGTGTATCAGATGCTGGAGGGGCTGAGCTACGCGCATCAGCACAACATCATGCATGGCAAGCTGTCGGAATCCCATGTAAGACGGTCCGACGATGGAAAAGTGCGAATCCGCAACATTGGTTTGGCCGACCTGTTTGCTCGCTTGCGCGAAGCCAACGACGAAATCGACGAATACGCGGTGCCACCCCAAGCGGCCGACGACATCGCGGCGACGGGAGTGATCGGTCGCAAACTGCTTCAACAACACGTGGGCCAGGCCACCAATCCGGCCGATCAAGGGCTGGTTGCCA
The DNA here is from genome assembly GCA_041599835.1 of Pirellulaceae bacterium. Taxonomy (GTDB): domain Bacteria; phylum Planctomycetota; class Planctomycetia; order Pirellulales; family Pirellulaceae; genus CAJQPP01. The sequence goes on along the minus strand of JBFILF010000591.1, from coordinate 510 downwards.
TTGTCAGCAACCTTTCCAAGTTTGTGCCGGGACAGCACGAGTCTTCACAACAGTTGATGAACCGACTGAAGCAATGGATTGAATCCACGGCGGCGCCGGTTGCCAATGCCGCGCGCTCGTCGACTGCAACGGATGACGCCACCGAAGCAAAATCTGGACAACCGGACGAGAAGGCGGCAATTTTTCGCAAACAAAAACTGTTAATCGGGTCCATGGCCGGCGCAGCTCTGCTGCTTGTGATCATTGGCGGATTTTTGTTGATGGGTGGCGGCGGTCAAGACAACGATGCGAGCGCCAAGATCAACTCTGGCGCCGTCAGTGAAAATCCAGCCGACAAAACCAAGGCTATTCCCCCAACGGTTAAAAAGCACAAGGACGACGAATCTTCGACATCGACATTAACGCAGGCAGTCGAAAGCTTTAAACGGGAGCAGGAAGCACAAACCAAGGAACCACCGGCAAACGCCGACAAAAACGGCAAGGGCGATTCGGACGAAAAACAGCCGGCTG
>JBFILF010000590.1:0-2756 GCA_041599835.1 Pirellulaceae bacterium | reverse complement strand
GCAGACTACCATCGTTTTTTAAACGTTGCTGGCGGTTTTTTGAGAGTCGCCGGTTCGCGGGCGGCCGCCGGGTCGACGATTGAGTTTCGCCATTATGATACTTCGGGCCGTGTTCGATACGAAAAACAGTACGCGGCCGAATAACCGAATAACCGAATAGCCGAACGGCCGCATGAATATTACGGTTTTAGACGGATACACCCTGAACCCCGGTGACCTGAGCTGGCAATCAGTCGCGCAGTTTGGTGAATTGGCGGTCCATCAACGAACTGCGGCCGGGCAAATTCTCGAGCGGTCCGCTGGCTCCCAGATTCTGATCACCAACAAAGTGCCGTTGACTGGGGAAGTCATTCAGCAATTGCCCGAGCTTCAGTTCATCGCGGTCACGGCGACCGGTGTCAACATCGTTGATCTACAGGCTGCGCGGGCGCGAAACATTCCGGTCTCCAACGTGCCGGAATACGGGAGTGACTCGGTCGCCCAGCACGTGATGGCCATGTTGTTGTCGATGATCCATCGACCGGCCGAACACGACCGCGCCATCCGCGAGGGCCGCTGGCAGGAATGTCAGGACTTTTCATTCTGGCTTGCACCGCTGACGGAATTGGTTGACCAAACAATGGGCATCATCGGATTTGGCCGGATTGGACGCCGGGTTGGCCAGTTGGCCGCCGCCTTGGGCATGAACGTGCTGGCCTACAATCCGACGTTAAAACATAAACCGCGTCCCGAGTACGAACGATTCGACTGGTGCACGCTGGAACAAGTGTTTACCGAATCGGACGTGGTCAGTCTGCACTGCCCGCTAACTTCGGACAACGAGCAGTTTGTCGATCGCCAGTTGTTGAGCAAGATGAAACCGACGTCGATTTTGATCAACACTGCCCGCGGCGGCTTGATTAACGAGCCCGACCTGGCGGACGCGTTGAATCAGCAACGGATTGCTGGTGCTTGCCTGGACGTTGTCTCACGGGAACCGATTGATCCGGCCAACCCGTTGCTCGCGGCGCGAAACTGTCTGTTGACGCCCCATAACGCCTGGGCCACGTTGGCGGCTCGTCAACGATTGATGGAAACCACGGCGGACAACATCGAAGCGTTCGTTGGCGGCCATCCAATTCACGTGGTGAATTGATATCAGAAGGTAACGACCAAACCAGCGCGCAGCACCAGCGAGCGGATGACGCGTCACCGTTGCCCTTACCCGTTACCCACCTGGTTGGGCTGCTTGCTCGTTTCGAGGCGGAACAAACGCAGCGCATTGCGACGCGTCAGCTCGGCGGTCTCTTCAAACGTCGCGCCGCGCGCCTCCGCCAGGCAGGCCACGGTATGGTGAATCAAAGCCGGCGTATTAGGTCGTTTGCCCCGTTCCGGATGTGGTGAAAGGTATGGAGAATCGGTTTCCACCAATAGTCGTTGATCGGGAATGGCGGCGGCAATCTGCCGCAATTCGTCATTTTTGCGGTAGGTCACCATTCCCGCGAAGCTGATGTGCATATCCCACTCGAGGCATTGCCGAGCGGTCTGGAGCGTGCCGGTAAACGAGTGCATGATGCCGTTCAACGTCCCCTGTTGGGTGGATTCCGATAGCGTCGCCAACATTTGCGACTCGCAGTCGCGCATATGCACGATGAAGGGCAAACCCGTTTCATGCGACAGCCTAATCTGCCGCTTGAAGTAATCGATCTGTACATCCATCGAACAAAACTTCCAGTAATCATCCAGGCCGGTTTCGCCAATTGCGATGACCTTGGGGTGTTGCGTCAGTTGGCGCACCTGATCCAGTTCGGCCAACGACGCGTCCTGGCAGGAATTGGGGTGAATGCCGACGGCCGCGAAGATTTCGGAATGAGTTTCGGCCAATTCGATCGACCGATAACTGGAAGCCAGCGTGGTCGCCACGGTGAGAACTTCGCAGACTCCATGTCGTTTGGCGTCGGCAATGATGTCTGCCGTTTTTCCAGCCAGCTGCTCGTCATCCAGGTGGGCGTGAGTATCAAATATCAATTGGCACCGCTCGTCGGTCGAAGCCAGCCGATGATTGCCGTCGCAGGGCGGCACAGATCCTTACGTTTCAAACGTAGTGATTGGTTGGCGGCCCACGAAACCACCCGACAACGAATGCCAGAACTCGATCTCCGGCTCGTCATATTGCCAACACAAATAAACCATCTCGTCATTACGCATGGCCGGAAAGTCCACCAGACCTTCGGTCAACCCTTTGGGTTCCACGCCTAATTCGACGAGTTCCAAAACGTAATCCTGCAGGCGCTGACATTCCTCTTCCAGCTTGTTTTCAATGTCCATGATTTCTTCGTGGTACATTGTGTTGGATTCATCGCCACGTCGAATAATGTCGAGTCGTTAGCGCGTCTGCAAAATACCACGTGATAACTGGACGATGTCACGCATGATGACGCGGACCAACGGCAACAACGCGTTGGCTTCGTTAAGTGAAAACAGTCGCTGCGATACTTGGGTCGATGTCATGGTTGCACTGGAAATCGTGATCGTGGGAAATCGATATCGAAAGGCGTCTTAATCAAAGGCACTTGAATTAGTCTGTTTTGGCGCTGGCCAAATGGAAGTGGTTTTTTTGACAGGACCCGGTCCGTGACACATGCCAGTGCATGCAGTGCGCGGGCCGATGATCTGCGTGTCCAATTATAGAAGGGCGGTGATTCAGCGGCGATGTGCGGCGATTGGCCAAACGCACGCCCCACTGGGCATCCAATCTCCGGGCATGCGGAAAAACG
>JBFILF010000589.1:0-2761 GCA_041599835.1 Pirellulaceae bacterium | reverse complement strand
ATCAACCCTCACCCGGCCTCTCCCAATCTCAGGAAAGGTGCGTTTTATAGGCGCGAGGCTGGAGGCGCGGGGCGCGAGGGATTAATGGCCGGGCCGCTGGCCCTTAGTGTTTGATGGCGTTGTTTCCACCCAGCCCGCCGGGCTGGGCTGAGCAATGGGCCGGGGCGTTGCCCCTGATTTATCAGGCGGCAGGCGGCAGCACTTAAATCACACGGTTACTCTTCGCTCACCACTCGATACTCAGTACTCGTTACTGTTTTTGCTGGTGAACCTGACGTTTTGCCGGCGCGTCTGGGGTTTTATAATCAGGCTCGAGGCCGCGGGCGTGAGTCGTAAGAAAAATCAACCGTCACCCGGCCCCTAGGCGAGGTGCTGGCTGGATGTAGACAAATTGGCCGGTGAACAGGCGCGAGGCTGGATGACGGAGTCTGGACAAGAATAAATGCCCTCACCCGGCCTGCGGCCACCCTCTCCCCGAGGGAGAGGGGACAAGTTTGGTACCTTATATATAAGGAACAACATCATCTCTGAAATTTCACCTGCGATGGTCTCAATCAAGCTGCCCGACGGCAGCGTGCGCGAGTACGACGGGCCGGTCACCGTGGCGGAAGTCGCCAAAAGCATCGGCAAGCGACTGGCCAAGGATGCACTGTGGGGCGAAGTGGCCGGCCGCCCCGTGCCACTGGACCACAAAATCGAAGGCACCGACGTCGACGTCAAAATCATCACCCGCCAGGACCCCCACGCACTGGCCACCATGCGCCACTCGTGCGCGCACGTGATGGCCCGCGCCGTGATGCGGATCAAGCCCGGCGTGCAACTGGCCTTCGGCCCAACCATCGAAGGCGGATTTTACTACGACATCGATTCGCCCGAGCCGCTCAGCGAAGACGACTTCCCGGCCATCGAAGCCGAAATGCAGAAGATCATCAAGCTCGACGAACCCTTCGAACGCATCGAACGCTCCCGCGACGAATCGATCCAGATCTGCCAAGACCTCAAACAAAAACTCAAAGTCGAACACATCGAGGAGGGCTTGGCCGAACACGACTCATTGTCGTTCTACCAACAAGGCGAGTTCATCGACCTGTGCCGCGGCCCACACATCCCCAAGCCCAGCGTGATCGGCGCCTTCAAACTGTTGTCGATCGCCGGCGCCTACTGGAAAGGCGACGAGTCGCGCGAGCAACTGCAGCGGCTGTACGCCACTGCCTTCTTTGACCAAAAGTCGCTCGATGAACACTTGACCCGCATCGAAGAAGCCAAAAAGCGTGACCACCGCGCGCTCAACAAACGTCTGGGCTTTTTCCATATCGACGACGAAGTCGGGCAGGGCCTGATTCTGTGGACCCCCAAGGGATCCTTCATCCGAACACAACTGCAAGAGTTTATCGCCAGCCATTTAGCTCGCCAGGGTTACGATCAAGTCTACACGCCGCACATCGGCAAACTGGATCTGTACCGCAAGTCGGGCCACTTTCCGTATTACCAGGACAGCCAATACCCGCCGCTGGTGTCGCGCGAACATCTAGGGTTGCTGGCCTCCGAAGGATGCAGCTGCAGCGAATTGGCCAACCGCATGGAGCGGGGCGAGATCGACGGTTACATGCTGCGGCCAATGAACTGCCCGCATCACATCAAGATCTACGCGTCACAACAACGCAGCTACCGCGACCTGCCGGTACGGCTGGCGGAGTTCGGCACCGTTTATCGCTGGGAACAATCCGGCGAAATCGGCGGCATGACACGCGTTCGCGGTTTCACGCAAGACGACGCGCACCTGTTCGTGACCGACGACCAGTTGGCTGATGAAATGAAAGGTTGCCTGGAATTGGTCAAGATCGTTTTGGGTACCGTGGGGTTGGACGATTACCGGGTCCGTGTCGGTTTGCGCGATGCCGACAGCGACAAGTACGTGGGCCAAGCGTCGAACTGGGACAAAGCCGAGGAGGCTTGTCGCGAGGCCGCCGCCAGCCTGGACAAACCATTCACCGAGGAACCCGGCGAAGCGGCCTTTTACGGACCCAAGATCGACTTCATCGTCCGCGACTGCATTGGCCGCGAATGGCAACTGGGGACCGTGCAGGTAGATTACAACTTGCCAGTGCGATTCGATTTGGAATATATCGGCGCCGACAACCAGCCCCATCGCCCGGTGATGATCCACCGCGCACCGTTTGGATCGATGGAGCGGTTTATCGGGGTGCTGATCGAGCATTTTGCCGGGGCGTTTCCGTTGTGGCTGGCGCCCGAGCAGGGCAGGGTGTTGACCGTCAGCGACAAATCCGAAGCGTATGGACGCCAGGTGCACGAGATGTTTGTGAAGGCCGGCCTCCGCGTGACCGGGGATTTTCGCAGCGAAAAACTCGGGGCTAAAATCCGCGACGCCCAGCTGGAATTGATCCCGTACATGCTGGTCGTGGGTCCGCGCGACGCGGAAAACCACACCGTCTCGATCCGCGACCGGCTGGATGGCGACCTGGGCGCCATGGCCGTCGATGCGGCGATCCACAAAATGCAAGCAGAAATCGTCAAACGCGAGGTGCGCAAAACGTTTCAAACCGACGTGTCGATGGCTGACGAGGACGTGCAAAACGAGTATTGAACACCGGGCAAAGGGCTGTTTACATTTGAGGGCGCGAGCGGGCGCGACTGGGGTGCGCCCGGGCGCCTTCCGGATTCGAATTGGGCGGGCGTCAACCGCGTTTCGACGGGAATCGATTGTCCCAAAATGGTCTGTGGCTGGGTTTTCCCAGTATTT
>JBFILF010000588.1:0-2786 GCA_041599835.1 Pirellulaceae bacterium | reverse complement strand
CGAATGTCAACGGGCAGGTTAAGATCGCGGACCATGTGCCGGATCACCAGCGACTGTTGATAGTCCTTTTGGCCGAAATAAGCAACGTCGGCGCCGGTCACCTGAAATAACTTGAGGACAACGGTTGCCACGCCGCGAAAATGTCCCGGGCGATGCTCACCCTCCAGCCCATCGGCAACTGCTGGCGGTTGGATGAACGTCGAAAATCCGGGCGGATACATTTCTGCCTCCGACGGCAGATACACCAAGTCAACACCCAACTCGTCGAGCAACCGCAGGTCCTCTTCGATGGTCCGGGGATAGGCGGCAAGATCTTCGTCCGGTCCGAACTGTGTCGGATTGACAAAAATACTGACCAGCGTCGCCGGACATTCGGCCCGGCTTTGTCGGACCAGGCTGAGATGGCCCTCGTGCAGCGCGCCCATCGTGGGCACAAACCCGACCGTGCTGGCGGTTTGCCGCAATGCTTGGATCATCGATCGAAGTTCTGTGATGTTGGTTGCCGTCTGCATGGCATGACACGACAAAAAATTGCGCTAAATTCTGCTGGCGAAGCGAAATTGTGGCGATTCTACCGAATTCGGTGGACGCCGGGATACGGTTTACCGCTCGGAATATCAGTTGCGATGGCTTCGCCCGTTCTTATCTATAAAACCGTCTACTAGAATGCTGGACGACTGCCGCATTTTTCCGCTAAAACACATTGAAGGTGCTAGGCGAAATGCACCGCGATGGCGGGTTTTTGTTTGGTAGTTGGCGTGGACATGCTAAAATGAACTATATCGTCTCACCGACCGGCATCCACTTCTGGCCATCTCTTATTCTGCCTCTTTTTTGTGATTAGCTTTTTCGCGTTTCCGTCGTCGTGGCACGCCGGAAGCAAATAATTCGGAGACGAATGCATGTCCGTCGAAGTTGAATCCTCAACCGAATCACTCCGAGACGAGACGATTCCCGCTACCACGACGGATTCTCAGACGAGTGCGGACGAGGCCGGCCCCGAGGGGGAACCGGTCGGTAGCCGATTTCTGTTTTTTCAGGTCGTGCCCAGCTGGTTGACCAGTTTCATCATCCACATGGTGTTGATCATTGCTTTGGCGCTGTACCTGGTCCCGACGCGCAAGCGAACCGTGGTCAGCCTGTATTCGACAGAGCCCTCACAGGATATTGTCGACGTCGAAGATATCAGTTTCGATTCGCTCGATTATTCCAATGATCTGAACGAGAACACCGAGTTTGAGGAGACCAACCAGGAAGAACTGGCCGACTCCCTGGAAACGATCGAAATGGACGATACGTTCGACTCGACGATGTCGTCCTTGTTCGAAGACCTCAGCGAAACCAGTTCCATCGATGCCGATGCCAACGCGGACGAAGGCTTTTTTGCAGCGGCGGAAAACCAGATTTCCGGACGCAGCGGTGTCACCAAGACGCAAATGTTGCGTCAATCCGGCGGGACGCAGGCCAGCGAAAACGCCGTGCGGTTGGCGTTGGAATGGCTTAAAGCGCATCAAATACCCGCGTCACCCAACAACCCGTTATCGGGTAGTTGGAATTTTGATCATCGTGCCGGACCCGGCGGTCATCGCACATCACCCAACGCCGGAGATTTTTCCCGGGCACAAAACGCCGCCACCGCCATGGCCCTGTTGTGTTTTCTGGGCAATGGTCAAACGCACCTGCAGGGCGACTACAAGGAAGTCGTGGAAAACGGTTTGGCCTTTCTGTTGCGCAATGGTCGTCTCACCCGCGGCGGTCTGTCGTTCTACGAAGGCCAAGGAGGCATGTACAACCACGGGCTGGCAGCGATCACCTTGTGTGAGGCATACGCCATGACCGACGACGTGCGGCTGGCGTCGCCGGCGCAAGCGGCCTTGCGGTTCATCGAGTACGCCCAGGACCCGATCGGAGGCGGCTGGCGATACGAACCGAAAACTCCCGGCGATACTTCGGCCGTCGGCTGGCAAATCATGGCGCTGAAGTCGGCCAACATGAGCGGGCTGGACGTCAACAAAAAGACGATTCGGGGCGCGAACAAGTTTTTGAATTATGTGGCGCTCGATAGCGGCTCGTATTACGGTTACATGCAACCGGGCCGAATCCGCAAACGTGGTACCACCTCGGTCGGATTGCTGTGCCGCATGTACCTGGGCTGGACGCGAGACAATCCGGCGTTGGTCAACGGCGTGGAATGGATGAGCGACCTGGGACCTTCGGTCGGCGTCTGGAAACCCGGGATGCGGGAGATCAGCGAAAACGACAAGCCGGGTTTCGACTGCAACATGTATTACAACTACTACGCCACCCAGGTGATGCGGCAGTACGGAGGCGAAACGTGGACTAAATGGAACACCACGATGCGCGATTTTCTGATTGCCACGCAATCGACCGAAGGCCCGTCCAAGGGTAGCTGGTATTTCAGCAAGCCTGACCTGGGCTATCCGCACGGTGGCCGGTTGTACGCCACCACATTGGCGGCGATGACGCTGGAAGTCTACTACCGGTACCTGCCACTTTACGATAACGAGCAAACCTCCGAAGACGAGTTTGAACTCGACTGATCGAAGCGAGCCGGAATGGTCGGCTCGGGGGTGCGTCGTTCCGAATCAGATGGCTCCGCCCACGGCGACTCCACGGTTACTCCGGTGCCACTCCGGGGCCACTCCGGGGTTGGCCGCCAACATCAAATCTCGCTACTCACCCCGTTTCGACTCAATGCGGCTGAACAAGAACTGGTGATCGGCGTTAAACAATTTTGCATAACTCAACACGACCGAAATGACCGT
>JBFILF010000587.1:0-2792 GCA_041599835.1 Pirellulaceae bacterium | reverse complement strand
TTGAGGATTTTCCCCGTGGAAACTTTGCAGAATAGCCCTGCCGCTGCCCAAACACCGCTGATCGGCGTGGCAGGCGATGTAGCTAGCAGCCAATCGTTTTTCGATTTTTGGGGACTCCTGAATCGCCGCAAGTGGATTGTCTTTCTCGGTCTAATCACCGGAGTGGGATTGGGATACCTGTATTTCGTGCAGTCCAAACCGATTTTTAAATCGGAGACGGCCATTTTGGTCGAACCCAAGAACCCTGTTTCTTCGCTTCTTGGGCGTGACGCGGCGGGCATTCTTCCCGGTGTGGAAGATTACACAAAAAGTCATGACAAAATCATTACGAGCGCCACATTTGTGGAGTGGACCCTCGACAAAAATGAACTGTTTAACCGCCCCTTGTTCTCGGGGTTGTCCAACAGTGAAAAGCTGCAGTTGGTGTTGGACAATCTGGAAGCAATGCCGGACCCGGAAGAGCCCAACATCTTTTACCTATCGTTTCAATGCGGAAATGACGAAGACTGTCGCATTATCCTGACGAGCTTGATCGAAGAGTATCGCGACGAGTTATCAAAAAAATACGAAGATAAAAGTAAAAAGCTGAGCGATCTGTTTAAGGAAGTCCAAGCCAAATTGGGCGAATCGTTCCAAAGAGCCAATAGAGAGTACGACGAGATCGCGAAAAACTGGGACACGATTGGCGTGTCGGAGACGGGCACCCGCAAGGTCTCTTTACATCAAATCCAGGTGCGGGATCTGGAAAAGGAACTGCGCCTGTTGCGTAAACAGCTGTCAACGGCTCGCGTGCAACAAGCTTGGATCGAATCGGCGCTGGCCGGTGGCGTCGAAAAATCAGAAATTCTCGTCTGGTTGCTGCAACAAGAGGGTGAACTCGCTTATGGACGCGAACCCTATTCGATCACGGCTGTGGAAGAAAAAGTTCGGCAGCTGGTCGCCGATCTAATGATTCAAAAAGACACGCTGTTGCAAACATACGGCCCGAAACACCCGGCCATTGTCGCGCTGGACGCCCGCATCGCGCGGTGGAAGTCCTACATGCAGAGCGGATTAGACGGCGAAGATGTCAGCATTGCATCCATGCGGTTGCCGCCGGAAGAAATCGCGCGGCGGTACAAAATGCTGGTTGATCGGCAAGTAAATGAATTGGACGAAGAAGTGCGCCAGTTGAGCGAAGCTTACAAATTCCACTATGAAAAGGCCGCCAAATTGGAAGCGGTTGCCGAGCAAATGCGGCGCAAAGACGAAGAGATTGCGGCGATTCGTCAGTGGCTGGAAAACGCCAACGCGTTCGCCACTCAAATTGATATGACGGTGTACGATAAGAACAAAGGATATAACTTTCAAAAGCTTTCGAATCCAGAAATTGGCAAACAAATCTGGCCCAATATTTTTGTCATTCTGGGGCTGGGTGGGCTGCTCGGTTCACTGTCCGGTTTCGGCCTAGCTTACCTGGTTGATATTGCCGACAAAACATTCCGGTCACCCGCCGAAATCACCAAACAGCTCGGGCTGCCACTGATCGGCCACATCCCGGTCATGTCGACGTCCAAGAAACACAAGACGGTCGATTCGCTGATCGATGCAGTGATGTGTTCCTACCACCGGCCCAAGTCGCAGTCGGCGGAAGCGTTCCGCGCTGTGCGAACTGCTTTGTATTTCAGCCGCCAAGGTAAACAACATTCCGTGATTCAGGTCACCAGCCCGACCCCGGGTGATGGAAAATCAGCCGTGGCCGGCAACCTGGCTATCTCGATCGCGCAATCAGGAAAAAACGTGTTGCTGGTCGACGGTGACATGCGACGTCCCACCCTGCACCACATGTTCGGCATCAAGTCCAATGAAGGGTTTGCCACCGCCATGGCGGGTCAGACGCAATGGGAAGACGCTGTCTTCACCTGTGAAGAAATCGAAGGGCTTTCAATCCTGCCGTGCGGCACCAAACCGGCAAACCCGGCCGAATTGACTACCTCGCCATTGTTGAAGCAAGTCATTGACGAGATGCGCGAAAAATTCGATTTCGTGATCATCGACACACCGCCCGTTTTGGCCGTCACCGACCCCTGCCCCGTGGCCGCTCGCGTGGACGGCGTGATCCTGACACTTCGCATCAAAAAGAACGTCAAGATCAGCGCCGAACGGGCCGCCGAAGTGCTGGCCAGCATCGGTGCCAATGTGGTCGGCGTGGTCGTTAACGGCGTCGGAGTCCAATCCGGATACGGCAGCCAATACAGCTACGGTGCCTACCGATCCGGTTACTCCTACAGCGGTTACGGTTACGGATACGGATACGGCTATGGCTACGGTGCCGGCAAGTACTACGAAGACGAGCCCAATACGCGGCCCGGCCCACCAACACCCAAGCGTTTGGAAGCACCCTCGGCGCCCACCGAAGAATCAAGCGTCTAAGCGTACCGTCCACGCGTTGAGACAGGCGAAGCGGCGATTGCCGTTTACCGTGTGCGTTTTCCCAGCCTTGCGGCAGCTGCGACTCGCTGCGCATTTGCTGCGGACCTTGGTTGCTAGCTTGATCAAATGGACTACCGATGCGTCCAGGTAGTTGATACAGTCTCCCGCCCAGCATTCCCACATGGGGCCTACGCTAACTGCGCGAATAGCCCGTGGAGACTCTGCGGCCGACATTTAACCTGTGGGATCGCCCGTCAACATACACGACTCAATTTGATTCATGACAAATCGTTTCATCAACTGGCAACGTTGTCTCATGCCGTTTGCCCTAGTGTTGGTAGGCAGCGTGTGCATGGTCGGCTGCGCGGAAGGGCCGATGT
>JBFILF010000586.1:0-2794 GCA_041599835.1 Pirellulaceae bacterium | reverse complement strand
GCCGTTGAGCCGAAACTGACGCCGGCCCAGATCCGCGGCATGATGGTGCGCACGGCCCGACCGCTGCCGGGCGCCAATTATGACTGGCGAGACGATGCGGGATTCGGCTTGATTGACCCGAAGCGATGCATCGAAGAAGTCCGGCAGCTTCAAGAAGCGAACCGAAAGGCAGAGCTATGAAAATGCTCGTGTTCAAAGCCGGCGATGGCGACAGCATCCTGATTCAGGGCGAGCAGGCCAACATTCTCGTCGATGGTGGCCGCAAAACACAATTCAAAGGCCATGTGGCACCGGTGCTGGAATCGTTGCATGAAAACGGCCAGGCGCTGGATCTGGTTTGCGTTTCTCATATCGATGATGACCATATCACCGGCATTGTCGAACTGTATCGGCGGCGTACGGAATGGGCCGTGCACCATCTGGGCACCACGGCGGAGCCGAACTTTGGCGAGCCGCCCGTCATCAAGCGGTTGTGGCATAACGCGTTCGATGAAACGGTGGCGGATGCCGGTGGCGGGACCGATGCATCCAATATCAGCAACCAACTGGCTTTTCACGGTCAGCTGATATCGGCGATGGCCGCCATGGCCGAGACTGAGTACGGTCAGCGTTTTGGCCGCATCGCGCAGGGCGCCCGATTGGCGATTGAGCTGGATTTGCGATTCAAACAAAGCTCGATGAATATCGAATTCAATGGGCCGTCGAACGGCGCATTGATCGAGGTGGGCGACGATCCGTTGGTGACGGACGTCAACGGCATCGCCATCAATATCCTCAGTCCCTTTCATGAAGATTTGGTGCGGCTGCGCGCCAGCTGGGACAAGTGGGTTAATAAAAACCAGGACAAAATCGCAGAAATGAAGGACAAGTTCAGTCAGCGGTTCGGGACCATGGATGCGCTGGAATTCTTGAAGTTTGCCGCCAGCCAGGCCGAATTGGGCGAGTTCGATGCGGTCCAACCGCCCAACCTGGCCTCCATTACATTCATGCTCCAGGAAAACGGGCAACGGATACTGATGACCGGTGACCATGCGTCGGACGGAAAACAAGTGCCCGACGGCGAGCCGTTGAAACGAGGTGTGTTGGAAGGGTTAGCGCATGCTGGATTGATCCAACAGCCCGACGGCGGGCTGCACGTCAACGTGCTCAAAGTTCCCCACCACGGGGCGACGGCCAACACGTCGGTCGAGTTTGCCCGGCGGGTCACCGCAAACCACTACGTGTTTTGTGCAAACGGACGTCATCACAACCCGGAAGTAGAGGTCATTGAGGCTTATGTGAACTCGCGGCTCAGTGATGACGATCAAGTACGGAGCGGCAACCCGGAGGCCGGCAATCGATTCAAGTTGTGGTTCAACTATCACCCTGACGACGAGGAAATTTCCAGCAATCAAAATTACATCGATCAGATGACGCTGGCGAAGAACAAAGTGGAAGAGCTGGCGGCGGGCGACCAATTCGATTTCGAATTCAGTCAGCAATCGAATTTTTCGATCGACTTGGATGCGGATGATTGACGAGCAAACGGCGTGGAACCAGCTAAACTCGCGTGGAATTCTGAGCAATTGCCGCGAGTCACAGCACCTTAACGACCAGTGCCGTAATATCGTCGTGTTGCGGTTTTCCTCCGGCGAAGTTCCGTGCCGCTGAATAAAGTCTCTTCACGATATCGGCGGCCGACTCTGATGCGTGATTTCGAATCACGTCCAACATGGTCTCTCGACCGAAAAGGTCGTCGTTGGGGTTCATCGCTTCCTCGATGCCATCTGTCGGCAGCACAATCATGTCTCCCGATTCCAATTTCGTCGCCGGCGACGAAGGCTCGTTCCACTCGTCGATGACGCCCAATGGACATCCCGTCGATTCAAGAATTTCCACCCCGCCATCGGCTCGCAAAAGAAATCCCTGTTGACCGGCACCGGCATACACAAATGATAGCGCCTCGGTATCAATGCAGCCCAGAAACAAAGTCACGAAACTGCCAGCCGTGCCCCACGAGCAATGTTCATTAAGGCGGTGCAGCAGTTCGCCGGGATCAGTGCAGAAATCGGCTAGAGCGCGGAGATTGGCCTGCGTTTGAGACATCAGCAACCCGGGTCCCAAACCATGGCCGCTGACATCCGCAACGAGAATGCCGACACGGTTTTCTCCCAAATCAAGATAGCTGAAGAAGTCGCCACTTACGCATTCGGCAGGAAATACTCCGCCGGCGAAATCAAAACCGGGTATGCAGGGACTGGTGGCCGGTAATAGCGCCCGCTGCACCGAACTGGCGGCCAGGATCTCCGCGTGTTCAGCCTCAGCTCGCTTTTGATCGGTCAGGTCCTGTCCATTGGCGACGTAGTGGGTTATCTCTCCGGCCGCATTTCGCACACATGCGATCGTCAGCCGCTGCAAATATTCCCGGCCATCTTTCCGCTTGTTCCACACCTCTCCTTCCCAATGCCCGGTCGCACCGATCGCCTGCCACATTTGATGATAAAACGCCTTGTCATGTCGTCCAGACCGGAGCACGCGTGGTGTCTCTCCGACTACTTCCTCGGGGGAATATCCGGTCAGCTTGGTAAAGCTGTTGTTGACGCGCAGTATTTTGCCATTTTTGTCGGTGATGATGATGCTATCGTGCACATCGAAAGCGACCGCGGCCAGCCGCAATTCGTGCTCGGAGGCTCGCAGTTTTTCATTTACTTTGACCAGGTGTTGCGTTTCCTCGGTAACACGCCGCCGCAAATTTTCATTTGTTTCCCGCAACAATTCCTGTGTTTTCAATCGCTCGATAGCGATGGCTGTCATT
>JBFILF010000585.1:0-2803 GCA_041599835.1 Pirellulaceae bacterium | reverse complement strand
TCCGGCAACCGAATCATGTGCGGACCGCCAAACCGTTTGCCCAGGTCCTTCCATTGCCATTCGGTATACGGGGGCTGAGCGATTCCAAATTGCGCCGTCGGGGAATCGCCGTCGCGCCGCAACAGGCAGTAACAAGTATCGTCATCCAGGAATATCAAGGACGTTTCATTGGGATAGCCGTCATCGAACGCACTCGATACGAGCGTTTCAAACGACTTGCCGTCGTCACTCGTGTACAACCGGATCGACCGATTGTCGTTTCGGGTGCCGTACCCGAATCCGTAAGCGGTTGCTTGGTGCCAGGTGACCCGCCACAACCAAAAATCGCGATCGCCGATTTCGTGGCGTTTGCTCCAATGAACGCCGTCCTCAGAAAACCAGGCCAGCGATTGATGTTTGTAATCAACTGGATTGTTCATGGCCTCGGCACCGGAAAGCATCAGTTGCCCGCGCGGCGTTATGGAAATCTTGGCGTCGCGCAAATCGGAATTGGGCGACTGAAATAACGCCAGCGATTTCCACGTCTCGCCGTCGCTCGACCCGATGACCCGCAGCGCGCCGTCCGGGGAAACGTGAGACTGGCCTTCGCGAAAGACGCAAATCCACTGGTTGCCAAATCGAACCAAGTCAGTAAACGCATTGTGCGGCGCGTCGTCCCAGATTTTTTGCACCGACTCGATACTTCCTGTCGCTTGCGCCGCAGCTGGCGCCGCACACCAACAACAAAGAACGGTCGCCATCAAAAGCCGAAAATAATTCATCCCAAGCACCCATCGTGTCAATTGTGCGTTTACCGAACAATTGTAAGCCAACTGACCGCGCAACACAAAATCCGTCGCGATCAGGAGTAATCCGAAACGTGTTCTTTTGCCGTTATGATGCTTCTGCAAAAATAGTGAAAGCTTACAGCAAGAACCCGCGGTCATCCGCGAATACCGATTTGCGTCGACGCGACATTTATTCAGTCTACCGAAAGCGATTCCGATGTTACGAATATATTTACTTGCGGCAGCATGGCTCTTGGCAGTTGCACCGTGTTATGCTCAAAGTTTTTCCAAGCAAACGTTTCACACGGCCCGAGCCAAAAGTCCTGGCGCGGGGACGATATTTATCTATCCGGAGCGGATTCCACTAAAGGCCGGTGGTTTCTTTAATGCCGAACGGGGCATGATGTTTGTCCCGCTTAATCGGGCGTTGGGAAATGGAAACAGCGACGTAATTGCCATCGACTTTTATCGATTTCGACGCGGCGATCAGGCGGCTGCATCAACCCCGCCGATTTTCTTTTTGCACGGTGGACCCGGCTGGAAGGGTCTGGAATCGGAATTGGGCCGTCGCGGCAATTTCGAACAGCGATGGCAACCGTTAATTGACGTCTCCGACGTTGTGGTGGTGGGGCAGCGCGGTATCGGTTCCTCGAAACCCAACACGGTCATCGACCAGACGATTGAGCAATCTGCTGACACCCCCTACGACCCGCAAACGATGGCCAGGGAACTGCAGGCAAAACTCAGCCAGGAGCGGCGGGTTTGGGAAGAAGAACTGGGCGTCGATTTACAGGGCTTTAACGTGGTCGAAGCCGCTGCGGACGTTGACGATCTCCGACAAGCACTTGGCTACGACAAGATCACGATCTGGGGAGGCAGTTTCGGGTCACACTGGGGCATGACGATCATGCGAAAATTCCCGCACGGCGTCGCACGAGCGGTGCTTTGGGGAATGGAAGGTCCCGACCACACGTACGATCATCCCGGTTGGGTGTGGAAAACTTACGCTCGGATTGCAGCCGATGCGGAATCCTCACCGGAACTGCGGGAGCACATTCCCGAAGGTGGATTGATCAAGGCCGTCGAGGCATTGGTCGAGCAAGCCACCAAGGAGCCGTTCACGGTTTCGGTTCAACGCGGCGGAAATACGGTCGACGTTCTGTTCGACGGTAAGCTGATGAGACGAATGGCCCGTGGATACTCAGGAAATATTCGAGCTTGGCCCGCGGAGATCATCAAAATGCACCGCGGCGACTTTGACTCCGCCGCACGCCGGGCAGCGTTCCAGACAACCTCTCGGGGCCGAGATCTACGGACAGCCAGCTACTGGATGCTCGACTGCGGGTCTGGGATCACGGCCAAGCGCTTGGCAGAATTCGAAGCGGATCCGGCCCATCAGGTCATCGGCAGCACTTACTGGTATTACGAAGCCGACTGTCCGGCTTGGGACAGTGACTTGGGCGACGAATTTCGCCAAAGCTTTGAGACCGACATTCCGACGTTGATCGTACATGGGACCTGGGATACGTCGACGCCGCTGGAAAACGCGTTGGAACTGGCGCCGTTCTTCAAAAATTCCAGATTCATTCAACTAAAGCGCGGCCCGCACGGAGCGCTGGGCGCCGCCGTGTTGGCCCACCCGGAGTTTCGCCTCCAAATGCTCAAATTTGTCGTGACTGGCGACCTGTCGCAGTTGCCCGATGAATTGGAGCTGCCGCCGGTGAAATGGGTGGTGCCGGATTAAGGTGTCGAATAGGAAACCGTTTCAGGGCATTGTCAACGCGGTGCGTCAGTCATGGGTTGTAAGCGGTCAATTCTTTATGGCGGAGGCGACGCTGCGCTTACCACCGTCTAAACGCTGAGAAACATCTGGCTTCAAAAAGCAATCTCAATAATCGCTGGGGATCGTTGCGCCGGTACGATGCCACCTGACCCGATCACGGCCTTTTGATTAAGCTAAATTGATTGCTAACTTTTTTGGGCGACGCGCCTTCTTCGACCGTTACCGCTACCGGCATCATGGATCAAAGAGCCAC
>JBFILF010000584.1:0-2842 GCA_041599835.1 Pirellulaceae bacterium | reverse complement strand
TGGGTGGTTCCAAAATACGTCGATATCCGAATCCCGTTCCGAAGAAAAGGTGGCACACAGCTCATACGTCGTCTCGTCACTGATCCTGTAAAGGTAGCGATCGCCCGTTTCCGGGTCGACTAAGTTGATCCGCTCGGAACGCGCCAGCGCCGCTAATTCATCGAGCGTCCTGGGCAGAGGCTTCTTCAATTCGTTTTTAATATCTGCATCCTGGCACAGTGATTGAATCTCGCGAAAGATAGTCTGCAGATCTCGTAGGCGCTGGTCGTCGAAACGACGGATTCGAGCCGATCCGGGTGACCCGACCAGCGCAATACCCCAGACGATGGCTGTGAGGACCACAATCGCCAATGCTACTGAAATCAATGCGTGGATTCGCTGCGTCATCATGATGTCGTCTCCAGTTTTCCTTCGCTACGCATTGTCATTGCCAGGTATAACACCAAACTGCCAGCGATCAGGAACAACACGGCCGCCTTTAATAACACGCGGATCGTCATCTGCCCTTCGAGCACAAAATAGATCAACGTGATTGCATCGCCCACCAACGTCAACGAACCGACGAATATCGACAGGTACATCAGCCAACGCCGAATGCCTCCTTTGGCCTTTTCGGGATCCCGTTGGATCTCGCGCAATAAATAATGCCACATAACCAAAAAAATCGGAAAGGCGACGATCACAATTGACAGCTGCAGCCGGATGATCGACAGAGTTTCCTGCAGTTGGGCAAATCTGGTTTGCCAAGCCGGATCTGGGAAGGCGAAATCCAAATAGATGAAAAAAAGCGCGATCACGCTCGTTACCCAGGTGTACAGCGCACCAAACGCCAACAGGTGAAGGAAGGCATCGCGAGCCCGCCGCGGCCATATCGATCCCTTCCGCAACGCGGCCGACGCGCGCGGCTGGTCGACGCGCGGCGGCTTGGGAATTGGCAGCTCCAAATCTCGCACGCAAAAGACTTCGGCAATTTCCTTGTCTTTCCAGCCCGCCGACAACAGCAATTGGCGGATCGTCGCGTGGTCCATTCCCTTGTCCCGGGCGTGGCCGACAAATCGCGAAAGCTCTTCGGTCATGATTCGGTTCTCGCACAAGCCGTTTTTTTCACAGGCATGTGAAATTTACAGACCGAGAACCAGATTTCAATACCAAATTTCTAAAGTATCGTATTACAATGCCAGGCAGTATCGCCCAATACGGCCATTGGTCCTTCAATCAGGTTTGATGGAATTGTCGAACGATCGGAGCCGCTGCCATGCATCAAACCGCTCAACTTGTCGACGCCCTAAAAAAAATCTTGCGGGCCAAAGGTGTGACGTACCGCGACGTTGCGTCAGCGATCGGATTGAGCGAGGCCAGCGTCAAGCGAATCTTTGCCGAAAAGTCGTTTTCGCTGAGCCGCCTCGAAGAAATTTGTCGGTATCTGAACCTGACCATTTACGAACTGGCGAGGCTGGCAGCTCACCACGATCAACAGCCGGTAACAACGCTGACGATCGAACAGGAAACGGCGCTGGCGAAGGAGCCGCCGTTGCTGGCGTATTTTTATTTGTTGGCCAATGGTTGGCCGCCGAGCAAGATCAAAAAGCAATTGGGGATGAGCGATGCGCAATCCGCCAAAGCGATGACACGCCTTCATCGGCTGAAGTTAATCGAATGCTATTCGCGAAACCGGTTCCGGCTGCTGACGGCTCGAACCATCGCTTGGCGCAAGGCAGGCCCGGTACGACGACTGTACGAACGACAGATCAAGTCCGAATTCCTGGAGACCGACTTTGAGGCGGCCGGTGGTTTGATGAAATTTGAGACGGCCGAGCTTTCCGAGTCGTCCATCAAAATCATTACGCGTAAGATTGAGAAGCTCGTCAAAGAGTTTGACGACCTTGTGGAATTGGATATGGCACAGCCGCTGGAGAAAAAACAGAGCGTCGGTTTGCTGTTGGCGGTCCGCCCATGGGTATTTTCGTTGCTAGAGGCGCGAAAGCGTTGATCAATGCAAGCAATTAACAGGACTTCATTCGAATGGATTATGTCTGGCAAGTTGATGTCTCAAAGAAAACGGCCCAGCGTTGGCCAAGATGAAGTAGCCGCCGCTGGACCAATATGAATCCCTATGGTTTGAATCCATGAACCATCAATTTGTACCCAGTCAAAAACGGAAAGTGACTAGCCAAGGCGATCTGCTGCAGCGGTGATTGTGCGAAAGTGAATGAATTCTAACTTTCCGCCAGTCATCGTAATTCATCTCACATGCTTTTCAGTGCGAGCACTCACCGAACGCGAGCAACAGTGTTCCCGAATGATGCGCAAGCAAAAAGGGTCAGATTCATTCAATGGCAAAAAAACGTTCGTACGCTTCAGCTCCAAACTCCTATTTTTCCGGCCCAAGCACTTGCCCGTCCGCACTCAGCCGGTCGCGAAGCTGCGAATATTCCACGTTTTGAATCTCGGTTTCCGCATCGATCGCCAGCGCGGCTGCGGTTGCGGCACTTTGTCCAAGAACCATGAAAACCGGTTCCATGCGGATCGAGCCGTAGGCAATATGGCTGGCGGACAGGCAGACCGGGACAAGCAGATTCTGGCACTCGCTTTTTTTCGGCACGAGTGAACGATAGGCAATCGGGTAAGGACCGAAACCGCCGACCTGCACGTCTCCTTCGTTGCGGACGTGTCCGTGCTGGTCGACGTAGCGCTGTACATGATGAGAGTCCATGGTGTAAGCACCCATTCCCACGGAATCTTTCACGCGGATCTTGCCCTGGCAGTTGTGTTGTGTCATCACGTAGGAGCCGACCATTCGCCGCGCCTCTCGGATGTACAACTGGCGCGGCCAGTGTCCGTT
>JBFILF010000583.1:0-2861 GCA_041599835.1 Pirellulaceae bacterium | reverse complement strand
TTTCGCCAACATTGGCAGGCCTATCGGCAACTGCAACATGCGTATGTTTGCTGCAATATCTTAACCGAATCTTCATTATTGTTTGAGCAAATCGCTGAAGAACCCAACGCGATCATCTGGTGGAGCAATGCGTTCTTCACCATGTACGGCAACTGGTTTTATTCGTTGGACCAGCGAAGGCAAATGTACGAAACCTGGATCCAACAGATTGCCCAGCTCAACCCCGATCTTTTTTTGGTCGGTTCGGATTACAATAACGTCAACGTCAACGCGGTTCGAGCAGCACCGTATCTGGATGCGTATCAACGTGCCGGCAGCAATTGTCTGATTCCATGTCGGCTGTCCAAGACAGAGATTAGAATGTAAACGGGGCGCATGCATCGGATCGTAACCGTCAAGCGCCCTGCACACAAAGATTAGAAGAGGAAGAGGTGTTTATGATGGACGCTGGTCGTAATGGCAAATTTGTTAGGCATCGAGGGCCAGTTACTTGCGTGGCCGGCCTGCCCGGTCGCAACGCCGCCGTCAGCTCGGCTTATGATGGAGCCGTCGCCTACTTTGATTTGGAGGCGCGGACCGTCGAGTTGCTCGGTTATCACGATCATCTGGCAAACAAGATCGCGGTCAACAGCGCGGGCACATTGGCCGCTTCCTCGTCGTCCGACTACACCGTTTACATCTGGGATTTGCTCAAACGGCAGCGCCAGCAAGTGTTGTTGGGCCACAGCGATGATGTGGAAGATTTTGTGTTTGTTGACGACGACACCGGTGTCTCGGTCTCCCGCGATTGGCGGATTCTGGTTTGGAATCTCAACACGGGCGCGGTGAAACGCGTGATCGAGGGTCACGAAAAGGACGTCCTTTCAGTCGTCTACAGCAATGGCCGCCTGTACACGTCCGGTGACGATATGACGCTGCGCGTATGGGACCTGGACAGTGGTGATTTGATCAAAATGTGGGGCCCCTTCGAAAACGAAACCGATAGTTGCGCCATTGATGCAATCCACGGCCGCGCCGTTTTGGGGTGTGACGATGGGGTGATTCGCGTGTTCGATATCGAAACGTCGGCGACCCTGGCCGAGATCCCGGCCCATGAGTCCGGAATCAAGAAAGTGGCCACCTCACCCATTAACGGAGATATTCTGTCGGCGGCCTATGATCAGAGAATACTTGTGTGGGACGCCAACGATTTCAGCAAAAAGGTCGAACTGGCGCGAAGGGCCACGACGTGGGAGCGTTCGTTCAATTGGACGCCGGACGGCGCGCGAATTCTCGCCGGTACGTTTGACGGGACTGCCCTGGTTTGGGACGCGGTCACCGGAAAATGCCTCGACGAAGTTGGCCAACGGGACACCGGCAACATCTGCCTCAACGATGTATCCGCCAACCAGCACGGCGAGATCGCCACGGTCAGCGATGACGGGTTTGTGCGGCTCGGAAAATTGGATGCCACGCATGCCGAGTGGGCATGTCAAGTCGAGCCGGCCTCGGGGCGAATGCTGGCCAACGCTGTAACCCTGGACGATGAATATGATCTGGTGATCTGCGGTGCCCACGACCAGAAATTGCACATTTTCAACAAGCAGGACAGCTCGCTGGGCGATGAGATCGAAGTGGCGATCAACGAGGGACCGATCAATTGCGTGCGCGTTGCCCATCATCCCGGTTACGAAGGTCAGGCTTTCGTGGCGTGCTACAGCGGCGCCATCGTGAGGGTCAACCGCCAAGGCCAGGTTCAAAGCACTATTCGTGTTCATGACGGCGCCGTCAAAGCCTTGCGCCTGCATCCAACCAAGACACTTGGCGTGAGTTGCAGCGCCGATGGAGCACTACTGGCTTGGGATTTCGACGGCAATCTGCGGCAACGGTACCCCGGTCACATGGCGATTGTGGACGATGTGGACATCGATCCCTCGGGAAAACTTATCACCAGCGTCTCCCGAGATTTCACCATGAAAGTCTACAGTATCGATGACGGCAAACTGTTGCATTCGGTTTCACTGGGACACCGTTCACCCAAGGGCGTCTGTTTCTTTGATCCGCAAACGGTCATTGTGACCAACTATTGGGGCGCGCTGTTGCGAGTGGATTTGGCCAGCGGCCACGTGTTGACTCGTCAAATTGCCGAGAACGGCATTAGCGCCGTGGCCCGCAGTGGCGATCAGTTGGTGGCGGTGTCTTACGACGGCGTCGCGTATCGAGTGCGCTCGGACGACTTGAGTGTGGTCAACACCCTCCGCAGCATGACGCAACGACTGCATCCCAGCCGCATGATCCGCCCGCCGGAGACATCACCGGCTGCGACGGCGTAACGCCACAAGGGATCGTCGATGACGCGATTCGTCATTTTGGCCGTTCCCCGAACGGGCAGTAATCTGTTGTGCACGTTGCTGAATTCGCACTCGCAGATTCTCTGCCACCATGAAATATTTAATCCCCAAGGCGTCTTCACCGCATTGGACTATCGGGGCCAAGAGCTGGCCGTCGAATCTCTCGAGGAGCGAGATGCTGATCCGTTGGCGTTTCTGAGCCGTGTTTGGCAAACCGGGCGAGACGGCTCGTGCGTCGGATTCAAATGGACCCGCGGGCAAAATGAAGAAATCTTCAATAATGCGGTTCGAGATTCTGGTGTAAAAAAAGTTGTGTTACGCAGGCGAAACCGGATCAAGACGTACGTATCCGAAAAAATAGCGCAGGAAACACAGCAATGGGAGGTCTATTCCCGGCAGGATTTGCAGTTGCCGCGACCCCAGGTCCACGTGGATCCGGCGCAATTGCTTGATCACATCGCCACCAATCAGCGTTTCTACGCCAAATTGTCCACCGAACTGTCCGACCGCCGCCAGCCACATTTGCAAGGG
>JBFILF010000582.1:0-2887 GCA_041599835.1 Pirellulaceae bacterium | reverse complement strand
GGAGTAAAAGGGGACATTCTACTTTAGGGGGAGTAAAAGGGGACATTCTACTTTAGTAAAAAACCAGAACGTCCCCTTTTAGATTTTCGAATTGTTTTTGCCTGAAAACGAAATCCTAAATCGGCTTCTTTTGTCGATAGGTTTCGCATGGTATTACGACGGGCACGATGAGGACCCTACGTTTGCTGAACTACACGCCGAAGTAAAAGCAGCGGGTAAGGGGCTTTGGGCTGATCCCGATCCGAAACCGCCGTGGGTGTGGGAAGACAATTAATAACAATCCAAACGCGAACGCGTGGTCACGCTTTGTTTAAAGCCAACGCTGAGCCCATCACAAACAAAGGTTCTTGACACCTTTTCCCTGTGACACCTTTTCCCTGCCGAAAACAACTGGGTCTGAGTCGTAGAGGCGAAAACCCAGGTGCCGCCAAACCCACTCGTTATATGCGCCTGTCCCCACTCCGCTCCCTCTCCGCTGGTTTTTAGTACGTCATGGCTCGGCTAACCGTATTATTAGGGAAAGAGCCCTGAACACCTTGAGCAGGCCGGGTCGCGTTTAGTCAGCTGATGGCAGTGGAGCGGTTCGCACGATTGGTTGCCAGGCAATTCCACCCGGCCTAATCTGGTAATTAATTTCAGCAATGCGATGGGAAATGCCATGACGCGTCGTAACCGATTCCTTGTTGTTTTTGGGTCGACATTGCTGCTTGGGTTAACGGCAGTCAGTGTTGGCTACGCGCAAATCTTTTCGGCGGTGGTGCGCGAAGATGAAGTGCTGCCTGGCGACCCGCGTGAGCGGGAGGTCGTAAGGATCGGTCAATCGGCTCAAAACCGGGTGGGCGGATACGCGTTTTCCCTCTGGACCGTAGGCACGCCGTCGCGTGCGGGTGGTTACGGTCACATATGGGGCAATGCCACGGGGGGTGCTGGAACCATACTCGTTTCGGAATCCAAGTACGGCCAAGTGAAGCAAGAGTATTTCCCTGGGGATTTTGGTTTGAGCGATAGTGGTGCCGCAGGCTATTCGTGTGTGTCCACGGTCAGCAACTCGCCAGGCTTGTCTGGTGTGTGGGTCGATTCGACATTGATACTTAATGAAGGAGATCCAATTCCCACCGTGCCAGGATACTTTTCCGTGTCGAACAATTATCCCGAAATCACGCGTGACGGCACCATCTACTGGATTGGCGCCTACTCAACGACTCAGGGGGGCGGCCTCAGGGAAAAGACCGCGTTGTTTCTCGGCAACGGTGCGACGGCCGTCATCAAGCCCGGTGATTCAATCAGTGGCATTCCGGAGACGGTGTCGCACCTCGGTCCCAGTTTGAATTCTCGCTTTTCCGCCAGCGGCACGAATTACATCAGTGCGGTTGACGTCGATGTTGGCCAACATTTTGACGACGTGATGGTATCCAATGGTGCGGCAATGACCGCCGGTGGATCCCTGATTCGAATAAACACATTTGTTCCGGCCGCGGCAGGTGGTCTCCCCAACGAGATATACTCCAGGTTTGATTTTATGAACATCACCGATACTGGAGACTATCTGATTGCCGGCGAAACCGGAATCGACGGCAACCCGATCCAAGTTTTGATGGTCAATGGCCAGATTATATTGCGTGAAGGAGATTTGATTGATGGATTCACGCTGACCTGGCCTATTGACGGCGCCTACATGAATGAAGACGGCGACTGGGCCGTCATCTGGCTCGTCCGTACACCGATGGGCGGTCGCCAAGTGTTGATTCTCAACGGCCGCATTATTTTAATGCAAGGCGATTTGGTGGACTGGAATGGCGACGGTGTGATTGACGGGGCCGACAATGGCGGAGTCCTCTCCAAAATTACCGACTTCAGCTTCACTCTTCACAAAAACGCCGTGACGCTCGGTGACCGCGATGCGAACGGGATGGTCAACGTGGCGTTTGTGGCCGATATCGACTTCGGCGGCACGGTGCTCGAAGGCGGTTTCTTTTCCCCCGTTTTGGCAACACTCGAACCCACATGCGCCGATGATTTTGCTGTCGATACTGGAAGTGTGCAATCGGGAGGATTAGCTGATCTTTGCGGCAGCGACGATTCCCATTTGATCCTTGATCCGCAATTCACCGGCGCCCGGTATCAGTTGAATTTCACGGTCGACGGCACGGCCGCAACGGCAACGCCAAGCGGCGTCTCGTTCACGCTGGAAGCCAGGGTATTCACACTCGTCGGGACCGTCGATCAAAGAATTGAAATGTTCAACTATGTTACCGGCGCGTATGAAACCGTCGATAACCAACTGGCGACGTCAACTGATTCCGTGGTTACGGTAACGCCGGCTGGCGATCCTACGCGATTTGTCGAGCCAGGGACGCGGGCCATGCGGGCGCGAATCAGCTACCAAAACAGTTTGCCCTTTTGGGTGACTCGCACGACTAGCTTGTATTTGCCGTACCGAACATGGGTTGACCAGACGGTTTGGTCGATCACTCCGTAGACCACCCAAACCATAGACCACCCCAAACCGGACCTGCCCAAAGCGGCGGCGATTCCCGCGGCTACCTCGCGGGCAACCGATACCGTGGCAAAGTGAATATCGGGCGATATCGTCGACGTGCGGTGCGTCGCGCTTTCCAACAGATGTCTTGGATCTAAACGCTTTCGACACCACGTTGCCGCGGAGCGCACGGAGCTCGGTGTAACGCATGACTGCATAGAAATCGCCATCTGTTTCGACCGGAAAAACTTGACGCGGCCTTGATTCATGCGTCGGTATCCAAGATACGCCTTGTGGCTGCATAGTGGCCATTTCAGCTCCGTGACAATTCGAGCCGTTTCAATTTTGTCATGAAACCAGGCCGCATCCACCGGTTCAAACACCGGTGTACCGCGAACGTAATGCCGC
>JBFILF010000581.1:0-2917 GCA_041599835.1 Pirellulaceae bacterium | reverse complement strand
TTGGTGCGAACGGAGGCACCCATTTCGCAACTCGGGATCGCCGACACGCAATGGACGCCCACCAACGTGCCGTTGCCCGGCGATGTCATATCGTTTGACCGCCACCGGCATCCGTTCACGTGTCGCTGGAAAAATACCGATAACTACCGTGCCGTCGCCGTGCAATTCGCCTGGCGGTGGCCCCATCGCCGCGGCGATTTTTGCCGGCTGGACCTCTCGTGCTGGGATGCCCTGGGCAACCCGCTTGGCCACCAAGCACGTGTCGTGGGTCACCGGCGAACGGGCGGTAAACCGGCGGTGTTGTTTAACCTGCCGCCCTTGACCGACCGACTGTCACTCAGTTTCAAAAACGCCTATCTGAACAGGTCGTTAAACGTGGCCGACGTGAGCCTTCAGATGTTTCCCGAAAGCAATTCAGAATCCACGCCGTTGCCCGTCAGTGCAGTGGGTGTCACCGCGGCCGACGTCGGTCAGCTGTCTGCGGCCGTCGAGGAAATTATAATGCACTACGATCATTACCTGGCGTCCGCAAACGAGTTCGCCCAGTCCTGGTCGGCAACCCATGATCCGGTTCACACGGTTGATTGTTTAACTGAAAGCCGGCTGACGGCGCGTCACGTGGCATAGATTCCATCGGACAATTCCAACATGAATGTCTTGGTTGTTGGCGGCGCGGGTTATATTGGCTCGCACATGGTGCGGTTGCTGGATCGAAAGGCGCATCGAGTCGTCGTACTGGACAATCTGTCCACGGGTTTTGCCGAAGCGGTAACGGCTGGACAACTCGTCGTCGGCGACCTCCTGGACCGGGAACTGGTGGTCAACCTGCTGCGGCAACACCAGATCGACGCCGTCATGCATTTCGCGGCCTCGGCGCTCGTTGGCGAATCCGTCACCCAGCCCGCTAAGTACTACCAGAATAACGTGATTGCGGCGTTAAACTTGTTGGAAGCCATGCGCGAAGCCGGCGTGTCCCAAATCGTCTTTTCCAGCACGTGCGCCACCTACGGCATTCCTCAGCAAATCCCCATCAACGAAAGCGAATCACAATTGCCCGTGAATCCCTACGGGTTTACGAAATTGGTCATTGAACAAGCTCTGCGGGATTACGCGGCCGCCTACGGTTTCGGGTACGCCGCACTGCGATATTTTAATGCCGCGGGCGCTTCACCTGACGGGGATATCGGTGAAGATCATGACCCCGAAACGCATCTAATCCCGATCGTGTTACAAGTCGCTCTCGGACAGCGCGAGCATGTCACCATTTTCGGAAACGATTATCCCACACCAGACGGTACCTGCATCCGAGATTACATCCATGTCGACGACCTGGGCCTGGCCCATCTGGCCGCCCTGGAGCGAATCCAAGCGGGGCAGGGTATCGAAGTCAACTTGGGCACCGGTACCGGCCACAGTGTACGTGAGGTCATCGATGTCTGTCGCGATATCACCGGGCACGACATCCCCGAAGTGATCGGCGAGCGGCGACCCGGCGATCCGCCAACGTTGGTCGCCAATGCGTCTCGCGCCAATGAGCTGTTGGATTGGCGCCCCACAATGCCACAGTTGGCCACCATCGTCGAAACGGCCTGGCAATGGCACCAAACGCATCCCCATGGCTACGCCCAGCGCGATGTCCCGGCCAAAACGTGACATCTTCGGCGGGGCTTTGATTTAAGTCGCCATCGCGCATCGCCATCGCCATCGGCATCGCGCATCGCCATCGGCATTGGCATTGGCTGAGCGATTCAACCGGCCGCGTACCGGTTTGCGTGCACAAGGTGCCAGCGAGCGAATACCGCCGCCATCGCACCGAATTTTGCTTGTAGATGCGGTTGCCAGTTCAGGCGGCCCGTTTTTCGGCAGGCGGCGAGAAGATGTCGGACTGGTCCTCGCCCGTGCCCGGCTGCGGTTTGGCGTGATTGAATTCCCACAGTCGCGCTTGCTTCGAAAATGAATAAAAGGCAGCAATCCACGCCTGCTGCAGTCCTTTTTTGCCGTCCAGGATTCCCAGCTGCAACACGTACTCGCGAAAGAAACGGAAAAACGGCCGCACCAGCAAATTGAAATAGCTAGTGTCTTTACCTTTTTCATGCCATTGTTTGGCCTGCAACCAGGTGTACCGATCGAGCTTGCCGTACAACTGATCGTAAGACCAGATGGAATAGTGCAACATGGGCTGGCGCAATTTACCCACGCGACCACTGGAAACAACAACCTCACCGTGGTCGCTGGGCCCCTTGTACCGGGCCACATCGCGGCGAAACAGCCGCAGCACCCGGTCGGTCCTGGCATCACCCCAGCTCAAACGATGTCCCAGAAAATGATTGCATCGGTCGATCCAATACCCATCAAATTCCGGTCCCCGCGACAACACGATCTTGATTTCTTCTTCGAGTTGCGGCGTGACGCGTTCGTCGGCGTCAACCAGCAAAATCCAGCCGTGGCGGGCCTGGGGAATGGCCCAGTTTTTAAAGTCGCCTGAAGTAATGTACTCTCGCTGAATCACCCGGACTTTGTCGAAAGCCTGGGCCAACTGCATCGTTTCGTCGGTGGAACCCGAATCCGCGATTAGAATTTCATCGGCCAGATTCCAAAAACTGTCAATGCAAGGCACGATGTTCAATCGTTCATCTTTGCAAGGCACGATGACGGTGAGCGGCCGTTTCATCATAGTCCTGTGGTGACCGGTTACTTGGCGATGACAAGCGACAGAGACTAGAAAAGCGGTATTTAAGTGTCAACGGATGTTGCGGGATTTGCCCAGTCTTTTTGGCTGGCCGGCCATTTATGATTCGGGATCCCGACCTGCTAGCGGCTCAATAGTTGATCTTCACTTGCCGATATGCCAGTTCGGCAGCCAACGCGCCGGCAGACTGGAATTGCACGGCATCCAAGCCTGCGGCGTGGGCGCCGC
>JBFILF010000580.1:0-2926 GCA_041599835.1 Pirellulaceae bacterium | reverse complement strand
TGACGGGCGAAGCGGATTTGCGAACACCGATGACGCAAAGCGAAGAATACTACCGGGCGCTTAAAATGCTGAAAAAGGAGACGTTATTGGTACGCATGCCGGAGGAATACCACGGTTGGCGGCGCCCATCGCATCGGCTCATGCAACAACTGTACTTGCAGGCCTGGTTCGGAAAGTATCGAAAACAGCCGGACGAACCAGCGAGTGCTACGACGTCACCCAGCGCCGACCCCACCGGCCAGACCACTTCCGGAAAATCAAACTAGCGGTGATTTCCCAACCAATGCGATCTGCCGGCAGTTTGTGTTTTGGACTGATTTCTCTCGTGCTGGCCGTCGCCCAAGATTCGTCGGACTTCTACCAGCCAGTCGAGCGAACGATTGAAGGGTGGACGGTTAAACTCGACCCGTTGCTGACCCGCGAGGAAAATCGTGCGCTGGCCGATCATGCATTGAAAGCAGTCGCCAATCACTTGCAACGAATCAGTTACGTCGTCCCGCCAAAACAGCTCGAAGAACTCCGGCGGCTGCCAATTTGGATTGAACTTAACAATCCACATCTGGAGCATATGCAATATCACCCGAATCGCCGCTGGCTGGTCGACCACGGTCACGATCCGGCACTAGTGAAACACGTGCATATTCCACGCGCGGCGAACTTGACCAAACGGCACATGTGGGCCAAACATCCATACGTGCTGCTGCACGAACTTGCCCATGCCTATCATGATCAAATGCTCGGCTTCGACCACGCCGATATTCGACGGGCCTTTGAGTTGGCCAGGCAACAAGGCAGTTATGAGAAAGTGATTTCACACAAAGGTCAACAGGTTCGCCATTACGGGCTGACGAATCACAAAGAGTATTTTGCCGAGGCGACCGAAGCCTACTTAGGCGTCAACGATTTTTACCCGTTTGTCCGGGCTGAGTTGAAACAGCACGACCCAACAATGTTTGAACTGTTGGAACAAATTTGGGGGCCGATCGAATAGCCGTTGAACGTTTGAAGTGTCGCATGAGCAAAGCCTACATTCACGGTTTTTCCACCACGGAACAACAGCGGTTGACGCTGATGCAATCGCTGCTGAATCAACGTCAAGTCGAATTAATGCAACTAGGTGGCATCCGGCGCGTGCTTGATGTCGGTTCGGGGCTGGGTCAATTGACCCGCGCGATGGCCCGCCACTTGCACCATCGAGACGTGGTGATTGGGATCGAGTACAACCAATCACAAATCGACGAAGCGCGCCGGCAGGCCGCCGCGGATTCTGAAAGCGACTTGGTGGTGTTTCGCCAGGGAGATGCCACCCATTTGCCGCTGGCCGACGGCGAGCGCGGAAGTTTTGATTTGGTGCATGCCCGGTTTTTGCTGGAACACGTTACGAACCCGGTGGATGTGGTCACGGAAATGGTTTCCGCCGCCCGGCCCGGTGGCCAGATATTTTTACTGGATGACGACCATGAGCTGCTCTGCATCTGGCCCGCGTGCCCGGAACTCGAACATGCATGGCGTGTTTATTGGCAAAGTTATCGCGAGCTGGGACATGACCCGCTGGTGGGTCGGCGGCTGGCGGAACTAATGCTGCAGGGGGGAGCCCAGCCGACTCGCGTCGGCAGCCTGTTTTATGGGGCAGTGTTTGGGCAGCCGCTATTTGAACCAGTCGTCGACAACCTGCTGGGCGTGATCTCCAGTGCCATCGATCGACTGGATCAGGCGGGAGCGCTAACACATTCACAATGGCAGTGTGCGTTAGAGTCGGCCGCGCGGTGGCGAACAAACGAATACTCGACGGTTTGGTATTCCCTGCCTTTCGTGCAGGGCATCAAACCGAATCATGATCGCGCGCAACGATAGCTTCGCTTAATCCGGTGGGCGGAGTTTCGTAATCGGCGGCTCGATCAGCGACTTCATGCGCCACGGCGTCCTGCTCAATCTCGCGGATCGCCGTTCGTTTGCGGTCATCGCCCACCATTCCGCCTGCGAATTCGATATCGCCGATTCGTTCGATGACGCGGTACTTGCGCCGATAGTCGTGGTCGATGAAATCGACAAAGCGCA
The DNA here is from genome assembly GCA_041599835.1 of Pirellulaceae bacterium. Classification (GTDB taxonomy): domain Bacteria; phylum Planctomycetota; class Planctomycetia; order Pirellulales; family Pirellulaceae; genus CAJQPP01. The sequence continues at coordinate 868 of JBFILF010000580.1, read as the reverse complement.
CGATGTAATGCATTTCGTTACTCAATTGTTCGCGGAGCGCGGATTGCGTGGCTAGGGCAATTTGCGGCTTTAGTGACGCGTCCGCGATGATTAGCTGGACTTCCATTTCGCGTTGGGCGCGTTCATAAACTTTGATCTCAATGATCGAATCGTCGAAGGATTGATTCAGCCGATTGACCAGTTGATTGAAGAACGACGGATAAAACCGCTGGGCTTTGTCGGATAAAATGTAATTCGAATCCTTCCCTTCGATGCGGGTAATGACGTACCGCTGGTTGCCGTCGCCATCCGTTTGAAATTCAACTTCGGCGATATCTTTCATTTTGTAGCGGATGAACGGAAAGTCACTGCAATGCAACCGCGTGATCACCATTTCCGGCTGTCCCGCATCATTGGCCTCCGTTTCCACATACGCCACGTTGGCGAACACCTCGAGCCCACCGGCAGTTTCGTGGGCAATCTCGCCTAATTCCACACTGCCATACGAGTCTTCGATCCGGCTGCGGTCAAAAACGGATTCGATATTGCGTCGCTGGCAATCGAAAAAAGTCTCACCGCTGACATTGATTAATGGCGGTTGATGCTGCAACGGTAACTGCAGCTGGCGAATCGTGTGCGCGATCATATTCATCGGCGACGGAAACACCAGCAACAGTTTAGGACGATACCGATTCAGGTCATCCACCAGGTCGCGCACCGTTGCTTCGTCGATGTGATCGAACAGGTGGTATCGAAATCCTGTAAACCGGCTGAACCGATTAAATTTGACCATGTCGTCGATGTTGTAGGTGTTCCGCGGGTAGAATACAAGGATTCGCTCGCCGGGTCGCCATCCCATGCGGTACCAACATTTGAAAAATGTGAACAG
>JBFILF010000579.1:0-2930 GCA_041599835.1 Pirellulaceae bacterium | reverse complement strand
GAGACGTTCGCTGGAATTTTGAAAAGTACGTTTTGGACCGCCAAGGAAATGTAATTGCCCGGTTTGGTTCCCGCGTCAAACCCAGCAGCGATGAATTTGTCGGCGTGATTGAACAGGCGCTGCAACAGGAAAAATAGACGCCATTGCGGTCCGGTTGAATGTCGACCCGTCAGGGCTTGGAACATTCTTATTGCTTTTAAACCCAGCCGCGCGACGGCTACACACCTTCGTCCCTGCGCGACCGAACCAACGGTTCTTGCTGGCTCGATTCGATCTTGACCACCATTTGGTCTTCGCCGAGCAACATGTTCTCGAAGATGTGGGTCACGCCAGTCAAATCCAATGGCGAATCAGTTGCATCCATGGGGTTTAAATGCACTAGCACCGTCAAGCCCACGTTGGCGGCGCGACTGACCTGGGCCACCGGTGTCAAACAACTGTGGCCGGTTTTTTCTGCAAACGACTCATGGCCGTCGGCAAAATGGCACTCGTGAATTAACACGTCGACGTCTCGAATGTGCGCAACGTAATCGGCGTCGAGCGATGCCGTGGTGTCGGTCACGTACGCCATGCTCTGCTCCGGCCAATCGACACGAAACCCGATGCTCCCGCCGGGATGTTGAAGCGGGAACGGCGTGACCCGCCCGTTGTGGGGTATGCGGATCTCGGCGTCCCCAATCTCGATCCAGTGAAAACCCGGATTGACCGGAAACAGTGCGTCGGAAAACAGGTGCTCGCGAATCGCGGCCAATTTTTTCGCCTCGCCGTACACAAATATGTCCGAAACATTTTTCTCAAATACGACGTCCAGAAAATAGGACAAGCCAACGCAGTGATCCAAATGCGCGTGCGACATAAAAACGTGTAGCTGCTCGGTCTGGATCAAGTCGCGAACGCGAAAAAAGGATGTGCCCGCGTCAAAAATTACGCCGCACTCCGGGATCATCAAACACGCGGTGTGCCGTCGTTCGTTGGGATGATAGCCGGCCGTACCTAGAAGATGGAGATCCATGGGGCAAATTTCTGCGCGGATGGTTACTGGCTGGCCAAGGGGTTGCTCATATTTGACAGTGTGCCCATTCGACTTTCAAGCAAACATTCGGCTTTGCAGCAAGTGATTTCCGTATTCCACCTGCCCCGCTAAATGATTGCCAGCGTTGCACTATACCAGAATCGCAATCAGCCCGTTTGCGTCGATCCAGCAAAACTCGCCGGGCGCCCGAAAGATCGGTCCGAATCGCGCCGCTCATCAGGAAATTCTCCTGATGGATTATTTGCGGGCGGCGGAAACAATGACCGGGACCCCAATCAACGTGCCGTGGCCAGGTCTGAGTTTTCCTCAACGCGGCCAGCAAGATGCAGCGGCCGATGATGTGCGGGTTATTGCTTTTCGCGATGACGCACCGAATACGCGTAAAAAATCCGACGGCCAGCACCGAAATAGAATAAATTGACGTAAACATGGGCTGCGCTCCGATTAATCTCCGCAAACCGTAAAGTTGCGTTTGCGGTGAAAACGGGCCACAGAAAATCATGTTTTTTCAGATAGCGTTTATTTCGTCGACTACTGTTTTTTGGGCCCCAGCAGTTTGTCCAACCCTTTCAATAACTCGTTTTCCAGCTTGTCACTGCCCTTTTCAAACAACCCGTTCAGCTGATCCTGGACCGCCCCTGTTGCCGCTTGGCCGGCCAGCTGTTGCGCCAGTTGCTGCAATCGTGACGTGTCGATGCGCGGCTGGCTCATCGTACCGCCCACAGGGATGTTCAACGATTTTCCTTTGAGACCCTGTAACCATGGGTGGGGCCCGACCCACTTGTCGAGGATCGGCACTTCCGCGGTCAGATGAATCGACTGATCCAATCCCACACTGCCCCGAGTCTTAACCGTAACTCCGTCGACAACCAGGCTTAGTCCGTTGTGATAGACACGACCCTGTTTAAACTCAAAGGGCACGTTTTGCTCAGGCAATGTAATCCACGTCGACTGAGTTTGAGGCGGCGCTGCACCCAAGTTAAGAAGCGAACCGTTGGCCAGTGCTTTGACCTGGCCGATCAGCGTGACCAGTTGCCGGCCCAGCGGCCCCGGTCCGACGTGACCACCGTGAAGATCAAGTGCGCCAGCCACTTCGGCGCTGTTTACGTTTCCCAGCGGCACTTGGAATTTGCCGATGCGGGCCGAAAACTGGCCTTCCGCCGACGTGATTTCAGATAGCACCGGCGCCACGTACTTCAACCAACTGCCACACAGTGCCGGCGTTAACTGAACGCGATCGATCACTTTGCCCCGTGGCATTTCCAGCAGCGGTTGGTCGCCGCGGAGATCGATGCGTGGCGCTAAATGCACCGAGCCGCCGCTCAGCGGAATCGCACCACTGCTGCAGGACAGCCACGATTCACTTAAATCCAGTTTTAGACGGCTGGGACCGATCGGCATGCCCAGCAGTTGGCCACCCTGCCAGTTAATCATGGTGGCGGCCCGCAACCGCGGATCCACCCATGGGTCCGTACTGGGTTGCCCGGCTGGTGACGGCATGTTGCCAGTGGGCAACAGTGGGCCTTGTACGATAAACGAATCACCGTCGACACCGTTCAGCAGTAAACTCTGGCCGAGGTAATTATCGATCAGCGGCTTGAACCGTGCCCAGTTTGGTTTCCAGGACCCCTGCAGGTCCGCGATCAGCGCATTGGATATGTCGGCCAGTGAACCGCGCGCGCGAACTTGTGCCGCGGATGCGTCCAGCTTCATTTCGTCAATGTCGATTCGATTCAACGACCGGTCCATCCGCATGGTGGACTCCAGCTGGACCAATTTCTCATCCAGCAACCGCTCCCAGTTCGCCGAGTTCGCGATGTTTTGCACTCCACTGCCGCTTGATTGACGTACCGGTCGCGCGGCAATCAAATCGGTGACCGACGTCGACAGTCTGCCG
>JBFILF010000578.1:0-2939 GCA_041599835.1 Pirellulaceae bacterium | reverse complement strand
TGAAAAAAGCGACGTGTCGTCGCGCAGCGCCCCACACCAAAAAAATAGATGATGGTGGTGGGTTGACGGATACGTCGATTCAATAATAGGCAGCGACGGTTGGACAGGCCGGCAAAAAGATCAGAAATCCATGGCGCCAAGTATTAGCTTGATCTCATCACTGACTTGCAACGAACTTTTCGGGTTGATCAATTCCATAAGCACCATGAACTTTTCGGTGGGCAAATCTTGTTGCGCGACCAGCGGATGATCCAGTCGCAGCACGCCCTTTAGTTTCCCCCAGCTTTTTTTCAAGTACAGTCCCGCTGCCAGGGACTTTTGACGCTGCAGCCCAAATTGATCGGTGACCAAACTCGTCAATTTTGCCGGATCGCCGGTCCAACCCTTGAAGATGATGCGTTGAACTTGTTGGCTGTCGTCAAAATAGTACGTGAGGGAACCGTGAATGTCGGACGGAGTCGGGCCGGTCACCAGGGGAACCCGGTATCCAAGCAAACGGCTTTCGCCCAGGCAGTGCGAGACGCGTGGCCAGCGAGCTGTCACCCATTGCGGCTGGACGTCGAACCGAAAAATCTGTTGCAGATCGGGTGCCGGCCAGTAAATCGGTTGTTGGGCAGACATCGTAAATGGCGAACCGGGCGGCACGCCCGCGGCGGGCGCCTGCGAATGTGACAATCGGCTGCCGGTGCCAGAATAAAACACGCCTTGGCTGGCGAACGGCGAATCAGTGGAAACGGACGACTGCTCGTCGGTGAACAACACGGGCGCACTGACAGCCAGTCCGATCAACGCCAAAACCACAATCGTTCGCACAAGTCCACGCTCCGTTTACGACGTCCACTGCCATTATCGGGTTGCCTGGTGCCCGGAGATGATTGGAGCGAATCCGATTCCGGACGCGCCGGATCGGCCTGTTGTGCGTCGGGGAACGTCGCCGGTCGCCGCCAATGCCCACTGAGCAATATTTGCCCGACCGTTACGACCCGAGCGTTTCCGAGCCAAAATTGTCTTTCAGCCACTCAAATTCCACGCCCATAATGCTGGCCGCATATTCGGCGTCGCTGTAATAGGTGGCGCGCTCGTTGCTCCGATCGATGCCCGCCTGGTTCAGAATAGATTCGGATTTCTCAATCGGAAACCGCCGCGATACCTGTTTGAACAAGTGTTGAAAATCCTCGTCATCCAACGCGTCCGATACGGCGTCCCAGCGGCGAAACATATGGCCCGGATTGGTTTCCAGGATCAAATGCCGGCAGTAGGCTGCAATCTCGGTCAGTTGGCCCCGCGCCGCCTGCACGGCGGCCAACACGAGAAATCGATTCCGATCCGACATCTGCCGTCGCTTCCCGGCCAGTCGCGCCAAATGAAGATACAATGACAATTGATCGATCGAGTACTGCATACGCCCTATCTTGTGACAGAAAATCCGCCCGTGCAAGTTTCCGCGACTTTCAGCCCGTTCGCAGGCGATGAGCAACTGTTGTACGAATGGATAATCGGTCAATCCGGTCAAGCATGGATTGAATTGATTCAAACCAGTTTTGCTCGTGTTGATTCAATTCTGACCGTTCGAAAACAACTTGATAAACTGGGATTGGAAACATCAATGCCCGGTTCGCCATCGCACAAGTCCAGTTGCAACAACGCGCCGCGCGAAAATTTTCCGGGGCGGCGAAGATGTTGTTCGAATCTCAGTTGCTGGAACAAGCCACTGACGAACGGATCGGACGATACAAAGCCGATCGATTTCGGCACGCACCGCGCATTATCGATTATTGTTGCGGCCTGGGCGGTGATCTATTGAACCTGCTGACCGTCGCGTCATCGGTGACCGGTGTCGACCAAAGCCCGCTCGCCTGTAAACTGGCTCGATTCAACTGCCAGGCAAATCAGCGCGGCGTGGAAATCGAGCAACGCGCCGTCGATCCGGCAAGTTTCAAATGCGACAGCTGGTTTCACATTGATCCAGATCGCAGAGCCACCGGCAGTCGAACCATAAATCTAGACCGATATGAACCGAGTCTGTCAGTTATCGAACAGCTTGTCCAAACATGCCGCTCCGGCGCGATCAAAGTGGCGCCGGCAACCAGGATTCCGCAAACTTGGCGAGCGCGCGTCGAACGGCAATGGATCGGCGGCCGCCGCGATTGCAAACAACAAGTCGTCTGGTCGGGCGACACCACCGATCGCCCCGCCTATCACACGGCTGTGGCCGTGGACGACCGGGGGCACACCTTGTTTGAAATCAAGGGCCTCCCGGATCAGGCCGCTCCGGCACCCCTCAGTGACGCGCCGCCGTCGTTTTTATACGATCCCCATCCGGCCATTATCGCCAGCGGACTGGTCGATAGCTTGGCCCAGCAATATGGCCTGCGAAAATTGGCCACTGATACGGCCTACCTTATGTCTGAACAACCGAGCGAAGTGCCTGGTCTAACCCGGTTCGAGATTCTGGAGGTCGTCAAATTGCGAACGGCGGTAATTGTGCAAAGCCTCAAGGCGCATCAGTGTGGGAATCTGGAAATCAAAAAACGCGGTGTGGATCATCACCTAATGCAGAATTTTGACAAGCTTGGGTTGGCCGGTCATCGAGATTTGACGCTGGTCCTGACCCGCATGCGCGATCGCCACGTGGCGCTGATTTGTCAACGCAGTTAGGCACACGCATCGAAGGGCAGACACGCAAAGCATCTGCCGGCATCAAACATCCAGCGGTTGCGGATCGCCGGCGGCGTCCAGCAAATAGGACTCCGGGTCATTGACTTGAAACGATCCGAGTGAGGCCGACAGCACACATGCCCGCCGCCCGGGTTGCAGGCTGCCAAATTGGTCCTCCGCGCCGAGCGCTATTGCCCCGTTGACGGTCCCCAAACTGAGTACTTGCCGAGGATCCAGTGTTGGAAATAGACGCCGAATCATTTTTAACTCTCGCCACACGC
>JBFILF010000577.1:0-2956 GCA_041599835.1 Pirellulaceae bacterium | reverse complement strand
GAATGCGCCACATCCAACGATGTCACTTCGTTGGCCCAACGTTGAAAACGATTCCCTTGCCGGCCCCGTCGTCGCGTTCTTCGATTGCCCGTTACGGTTGCCCGTTACGGTAAAGATGCGAATCCTGCACGAATCGGACTAATCGCCTTGCTGCGCAGTGTTTCGTATTTCAGCGTGCACGCCGGACAACCGGCGAATCCAGGGCGAGACAGCTGACGTAGCCAGTTTGCCCGAGGCTGATTTGGCCGCCGCCTGATCTTCGAACACACCGTACACCACAATAAACAGCGTCCGAGTTTTGCCCTGTTTGCAGAAAACGGCAAATTCCTGCGGATTCTCTTGCGTGTCGATATACCGTTGAGCCCGTTCCTGTGAGATTGCGCTTAACACTTGGATGGTGAAATGATTACTTGGCTGGGTCAACAACCAATTCGCATTTTGCGGGCCAGACGAAGGAGGAGACTCATCGGTAACTGCTTGTTTGCTTTCAGTAATCGAGGGAGGTGCAGCACGCTGCAAATCCCCTGGTTTGTCGCCAACTTCGGTATTGGTTTTAACTTCGATTTCGGGCGGCACGTTGGACTGGGAGGACTCGGCAAAATCCGGCAACGAACCTGGCCTGCCGTACAGGAAACCCTGGCCAAGCTCGAATCCGAGTTGCCGTAGTGTTTGGTGCTCGCCCACAGACTCGACAAACTCCGCCAGCGGCGTGATGCCCAAGTCCTTGACCATTTTTACCAGCGACGCGACGAACTTCTGTCGTTTGGCCGTCGCTTTGTCAATTTGCTTCACCAACGCATCATCGAATTTGAGCACGTCTGGAGTGATTTCACTCAGTTCCACCAATCGTGTTTGGCCCGCTCCAAAATCGTAAAACGCCAGATTGATGTTGAGTGCCTTCAGCTCAGATTGGACCGTGCCAAGTTCAGCGGTATCGTTGAGGGCCGATTCGTGAATCTCCAATGTAATCGGCCGATTCGGAAACGACCGGCGAATATCTTGAAGCGATTCAACGAGTCCATCGCATTGCAGTTCTGCCGGATGCGTATTCACGAACAAGGAAAGGTGTTCGGCAAGACCGTTGGAGGCGACTTCGATACCCTGATTGCGGAGCGCGCGGCTCAACTCCGCTTCCATTTCCATGCGTGACGCCGCGGCAAACATTTGCGCGGGTGTTCGCAGGCCGAACAATCGGCTGCGGCCGAGCACTTCGAATCCGACAATTGTTCGCGCGTCTTCATCGATGCGAACGATGGGTTGAAAAAACGGTACGACGCCGCCCTTGAACAGGCGATCAAATTGCGTGTCCTGCATCTTGGCCAAGGCGTCGTCGTTGCCACCGGCTCGAGGCGAGACGGAAGAACTGGGATCATGATCGCAGGATACCTGGAACAGGGCGGCCGCAAACTGGACCGTGTCGCCGGGGACCAGACGCGTCTTTGATGTAATGCGAACGCCGTTTACAAACGTGCCGTTGGTGCTGTTGAGATCGCGTAGCCACAATTCGCCATTCTCCTCGACAATCTCGGCATGATAACCGGAGACGCTGCGATTAGGCAGAACGAGGTCTTGCCCGTCGCACCGTCCAATTCGAAACGGCGGTTTGATGACGACGTTTTTTGCCGAACCGCCGCCGTCAGATTCTCCGACAAAGAACCACGCCGCGGCGTTAAGCGCTAAAGGCATTGATTGTTGCATCTTATGAAGTAGGCCGCGATTATTGACAATGGCCGGACCGCTCTAACCTGCATGACAAAATACGATGCCGCATCCAAGCGACGCCGATATCGAAATGTTCCTCATGCACCTTGAAAGATAGCATTCCCCTAGCTGCCAATTAAAAAAACACAACTTTGATTGGCATATTCCCAACCGCCGCAAGGCGACTGAAAATTTGCAATGTGTCAATTAATCAGCCGCCCGCCGAAATACCGGAACAAACGTTGCTATCCGGTCTGCATAATGGTGTCCAAATCCGGAACGACAATGTTCCCGTATTCCGTGTCAAAAGCTCCGAGTTGTGGCTTATCTTGCAGCGAATCAATTTGGCACGACGAAGCGTTAGGCAGTGCTTTCAGCAATTGCAGGTCAGTTTGCGTGAACACACCAACGTAGCGATGCCCTGGTAAGCGGGCCACGACCAGGCGCCGTCTGGGCTGGGACTCTGCTTCTCCGGCATCGGGCTGAGGGAGGCCAAAGCAAGCTCCCAAATGGATCACGGGAACCGGTATCTTGCGCCAAAAAACATAACCGGCCAACAGCGGCGAGGCCATCGCCCATTTGACAGGCGGGAGCATCGAAGTGACTTCGGCGATAGCGACTACGGGCAAACCGAAAACGAAATCGCATTGCTGGCTGCACACGTCTTCGGGCATAAAAATCAACAGCTGCCTGGCCGAACGTCGAGTCTTTGCCGTCCGGTTTGTGCCAGCGGCACCCGGCGCGTCCACAGGAAATAAATGCGAATTCGACGCGAAGCCCAATGCCCGGGCCGGGTCGATCAACAATCGCAAAGCATCTTGGGGCGCACAGGCATTTTCATTGAACACGGCGATTGCTCTAATGACATCGCCGGAATCGTGTGGATGGGCGATTCGCGGAATCGGAAAAAACTTCGATTGACAAAGCGTCATCGGTTTCGAAACGTTTTCCACGCGTAGCGCAGCGTGTTCATCGCCCGCACCAATGGCAATCAACGAGTTTTCGCCAGCAGCAGATGAGATATCGATGCCAAAGTGCTGCGCGAGCAAATCGGCCATTGGCGAAATTGTGAGAATACCGTCGGCCGTATTGAACTCCGTGGCGTTTGCTTTGATCTGTTTGGGCGTTAAGTGATAGACGCCGGTCAAGCAATTCGTTCCGATCAAAAATTCATGGCCCCCCGATGTGCAAACCACGACCTGCGTTGTATTCGCACGGATCAGCGGATCGGATGGAGTGGCGTGCGAACTAAGGG
>JBFILF010000576.1:0-2977 GCA_041599835.1 Pirellulaceae bacterium | reverse complement strand
CGGCCGGTGTTAGCTGAGTATCGGTTGCTTCCTCGGGCCCCGGCGCAACCGCTGGAGGCGGTGGGGCACACGCCGTCAGCCCTATCATGGCCAACATCAGCGTAATGGAACGCGTCAACATATCACTCACGGCTGGAAAAATTGGTTGGATTGGCCTGGCTAACTATCGCCCCAGTAACTTTACGATGCCCGCGACTGGTACGATACCCGCGGCTGATGGAGCGCTCAACAGGACGCCACATGCGCCCCCACGGAGTCGCAAGCTCGTTCGTTTGCTTTCTGTCAACCGTTGAAAAAACGGCCTATCTGCCCCCGGCCACGATTTCCTGGGCCATTTTCTGCATGAGTTTCAAATCCAGTTTGCCGCTACCTAGCAACGGCAATTGTTCTACCTGAAAAAAGCTGTTGATCGACGGAATATAAATGTTTGGCAAACCGGCTTCGGTGAGGCCCTGGCAGTAGTCGGCCGGTGCTTTTTTGAGCTGCGTGTGCAACACGACCAACCGTTCACCTTTTTTCGGGTCGGGCACGGCCGTGACGGCAAATCGAGGTTCGTCCTGCTCGTCGTCGTCAAGCAACTGGGACAGAGCCTCCTCGACTTGCAGGTGCGGCACCATTTCGCCTCCGATTTTGGAAAAGCGGCTGATGCGCCCGGTAATCCTAATAAACCCGTCCTCGTCAATCAGCGCGACGTCACCGGTGTTGTACCAGCCATCGACAATGACTTCGGCCGTCTTCTCCGGCTGATCCAAATAGCCCTTCATGACGTTCGGACCGGTGATCCACAACGAGCCGGCCAAGTCTTGTCCCAGCAATTCGCCGGTATCCACGTGGGTGACTTTTGCGGCGACATTGGGAACGGGACGCCCGACCGTGCCTTCTTTGCAATCCACTTGGAAATTGTCACCGTGGCGCGACGGTGGAACGTTGACGGACACCAATGGCGACAGCTCGGTGGCGCCGTATCCTTCGACAGGCCGCACGCCAAATTTACTCTCGAAAGCATCACACAGTTCGACTGGCAGTTTCTCGGCGCCGGCCACCACGACGTCCAGCGTCTGGAATTGTTGTTTCGTGCATCGTCGCAAATAACTTCGCAAAAACGTGGGCGTGGACAACAGCAGGGTGACGTTGTATTTTTCGCAAAGACGACCGATTTGCTGGGCGTCCAAAGGGCTAAAGTGATAAGCGCCGGCAATATCCAAAGCCATCGTGCCCCACAGCGTGATCGTATATCCAAACGAATGAAAAAACGGCAGGATTCCGATCAACACGTCACGCCGATTCAAACAAATCACCTGATCGATCGCCTCCACATTGGAAGCGATGTTTTGATTTGTCAGCATCACGCCTTTGGGCGTTCCCGTAGATCCCGACGTAAAAATTATTGTCAACAAAGCGTCGGGGGCTGCGCGGTGCAGACCCAACAGCCATTCCGTCAGCCTGGCGGGCAGCGCATAGGCCATGGCGGCGCCGATCAGTTTGTCCGATAGCGCCACCTTGTCCCGCAAGTCCTCGAGGCAAAAAACCTCACATTCGAATTGGAAATCAAACTTTTCCATCACCTTGCGGCTGGACAGCACGTGTCGAATCCCGGCTTTGGCGACACAAGTGTTCATGATGGCATTGGAGACGGTGTAATTCAGGTTCACCGCCGTTCGCTGGTCCAGTGCCAGCGCCATATTGGTCGCAACACCGCCAAATGACGGCGGAATTAGAATGCCAACATTTTTTTCATCAGCCGACAACACATGTTTCCTCAACAGCCGCCGCAGAATCAGCGAACGCATCAACAGCGATCCGCCGGTGGCTTCGGTGCCGGTCGAATCGGCTGCTTTGAAATGAAACAGCCGTTTGCGACAGCGGCGAACAAATGACCGGGCGGGTGTGACCCACGGTCCTTGGCGTTTGGGCACGACGGTGGCTCCCAGCGCTTGAAGTGATTGTCGAACGGTAAAAGTGGAATCGGGCTGTTTGATTGGCTGGCCGATATGTATCGTGACCGGCCGCCGAAAAGTCCTTGGCCATTTCCATACCGATTTTCCGCCGGAATAGCTGAAAATGCTGCCCCACGTCTGGTCGATATAAACGGGAATGACCGGCGCCCCGGAGTCGCCCAAAACCCGCATCAAGCCGGGTTTAAACGACTGAATCTGGCCCGTGCGGGACAAGCCGCCTTCGGGAAAAATGCCGACAATGTCACCATTCTTCAAGGCCTGAGTGGCTTGTTCCAGTCCGCGGCGAATCGATTTGGGTCCTCCGGAAATCAAAATGACTTCGCAAAACCTGGCCAGCAACAGCATCGCGCGATTGCCAAAATTACCCGACCAGGCGATCATCCGCGTGCGACGCGGAGCAAAGATCAATATCAAGAATCCATCGATCCACGTGTTGTGATTGGCGACGATAACGGCCCCGTCCTGCTCAGGCCAATTCTCCCAACCAGACACGCGAATGCGATAAACCAGACGGCCCAGCATCCGCAACAGCCACTGAACCAATTTCTGATACCACGTCCAGGAATGCGCCGACAGCGTGGCGACGGCCAATCCAATTCCCCACCAAACGCTTAGCTCGACGGTGAATGCAGCTGGTTCAAAATTCGCAATGATGAGCGGCATGTTCCCGTTGTTTGTGTCGGTGCTCCGGTGCCTCGGCCACCAATTTGCGGCTGACCAGTTTGCGGCTGACCAAGCCGGCGGCAGATATGCGCGGCTGCCGGCGCCGCCGCCAATTTGAACAGCTTATCAACAAACCGATTAACCGTTGATGGCAGTTTTGCCGCCGCGAGCGCCGAAACGTGCGGCGAGCCGCCAGGGGCTGGGCATTAGACCAAGCTTTCGGCCGACTGGTAGGTGATTTCCAGGACGCTATTGCCGACGCCCAATTTGTCGCCGCTGACGAGTTTTCCGACGATGCCTGGCACCCCGTTGAGAAAGACTTCGTTTTCGGGATCCAGTGCCTTGTAGTACCAGGT
>JBFILF010000575.1:0-2999 GCA_041599835.1 Pirellulaceae bacterium | reverse complement strand
GATACTTTTCTCCAGGAACACTTTGTCGACTTGGCGAAAATCAAAATCTTCCGATTTGAGACCCGTGCGAAAATGTTCGTACTCCAGCCAATGCCGGGTCGTGGGCGAAACCACCTCGGTCGGAACGGACGTCACCCTTTCATTCTCCAAGTAGGCATATAACCAGTCGGTGGTGGGACAACAGGCGGTGCCGAAAAAATAATCGAACCCCGTGGCGCGCGGGCCTTGCTCAACGGGTTTCGTCCAATCGACTTGTGTTACCTTTTCAATTCCACCTCCCCGCGGCCGAACCGGTTGGCCCGCTTGATCGAAAAACGTCATGCCCAGATGCCATTTGCCAATGCAGGCGGTGCGATAACCATGCTCTCGGAACAATTGCGCCAGCGTCATTCGTCCCGGTTCGATCAACGGTCCGTCGACACCGGTCAGCACTCCTGTTGATCCCGTTCGAAAGCACAATCGACCCGTCAACAAACCGTAGCGCGATGGCGTGCAAACCGTGCTGGGGCTATGGGCATCGGTAAATCGCCTGCCCTGCCGGGCCAGTTTGTCGAGGTTCGGCGTCAATATTTTCGATTCGGCATTGTAACAGGCAACATCGCCGTACCCGAGATCATCGGCCAGGATCACGATGACATTGGGTCGCTGCTGGCCGGTGACCGGCCGGCACAACACCAACGCCACAGCCCAGAAAACGGTGAAACACAGCAAAAGCGTCTGTCGCATCGGCTAGCATCCTGTAGGACTGTCGTTGGGGACGGGCTGGCTCACTTGCCTGGCAATCCGCACCATGGTTTCCAGACTGTGCATCACATCGTCATCGGTGGTCGACCAGTTGCTGGTGCTGATGCGCATGGCAGTTTTGCCTTGCCAAACGGTTCCGCCGCACCAACACGTGCCGTCGCGTTGCAACTCGTCGATCACACGTTGTGTCACCTCGGGTGGGCCGAACGAAACGAGCACTTGGTTTAACATCACGTCATTCAATATTTCAAAGCCCGCTTGGCGCAATCCATCGGCGAACATTCGCGCGTGACGGCAACATCGGTTCACCAGTTCGGCGACGCCGTCTCGGCCCAAGTGTTTGAGGACTGCCCAGACTTCGATGCCGCGTGCCCGCCGCGATAGTTCCGGGGTAAAGTCGGAGGGATTGCGGTTGGGCGTCTCCATTGGTAGATACTCCGCGGTCACTGCCATGGCGGCTTGGATAGCGGCCCGATCACGGACAAATGCCACCCCGCAATCGTACGGCACATTCAGCCATTTATGCGCGTCGGTTGCCCACGAGTCCGCTTGTTCAATTCCCCGTACCAGATGTTGGTAATCCGGCGCCGCCGCCGCCCACAATCCAAAAGCCCCGTCCACGTGAATCCACACTTGGTGGTTAGCAGACTGAGTGCGGGCACGATCGACAATTTCATCCAACGGATCGAACGATCCGGTGTTTACGTTGCCTGCCTGCGTGCAAATGATCGTCGGTCCGGTTATTGCCGGCATGGCTGAGGCAATCATCCGGCCTTGGCTGTCGACGGGCACGGTCATCACCCGTCTCCGCCCCAGTCCCAGCATGCCCAGCGACTTCATCACCGAGGGGTGAAACTCTTCACCGACGATTACCTTGATCGCGGGCGCGCCGAATAACCCGTCGGCCTCGACGTCCCAGCCCGCCGAACGCAATACGACTTGCCGCGCCGCTGCCAGCGCCGTGAAGTTTGCCGCAGTCGCGCCGGTGACCAGGCCGCCGGCCGCGTCGCGTGGTAGATCAAACAGATCCAGCATCCAATCGATGGCGACGTTTTCCAGCGTCGCTGTGGCTGGCGTGACGCGGTAAATGCCCGTGGCCTGGTCCCAAGCGGCTGCCAACCAAGTGGCCGCCACCGACACCGGGTAGCTGCCGCCGACGACGAATCCGAAAAACCTCGGTCCCGCCATGGCCGTGGTGGCCGAGCCGACGATACGGTCCAGTTCCGCGATGACATTTTCGGCGTCCATCCCCGATTTCGGCAACGGTTCCACCAGTTCTTTCAATCCGGCAACCGACAACGAATCCGGTGCCACCCGCCGCTGCCGCAAACCGCGGCGGTACTCGACGGCTCGCCGAAATGCGTCTCGGTATAGGTCCTCTTCAAATTCTTTGTCCATGGCTGTAGCGTACACAGCAGGTTTTCTATGCGAAAGTGCCGTCACATCCCCTTCTAGCGATACGGCTATGATCTCCATCGTCGGTATTCCATTTGATGAAAGCTCGTCGTTTCTGCCAGGTTGCCGGCTGGCCCCCGCGGCGATTCGCGAAGCGTTTCGTTCCCCATCCTCCAACACGTTTGCTGAAGACGAAACGCAGCTCGACGACCATCCGCTGATCAAGGACGACGGCGATATGCGTCTGGATGGCAATGCCGGCGCAGCGCGGGAAGTTATCGAGTCGACCATCAGCCTCCTGCTGGAACACGAGCGGCGGTCGCTGGCATTAGGCGGCGACCACTCCATCACCTATCCGATCCTGCGGGCGTACGCCGCCAAATTCGGAAAGTTGAATGTGATGCAGCTGGACGCGCACCCGGACTTGTACGACGAGCTGGATGGGGACCGTTTCTCACACGCCTGCCCGTTTGCCCGGGCTTTGGAAGATGGGCTGATCGCGCGACTCGTGCAGGTCGGTATTCGCACCATGAATGCTCATCAGCGTGAGCAGGTAACTCGATTCGGCACCGAAGTGATCCCAATGAACGAGTGGTCGGCGGATACCCATATCAAATTCAATGGGCCCGTATACTTGTCACTCGACCTGGATGTCCTCGATCCGGCCTTTGCACCGGGGATCAGCCATTACGAGCCGGGTGGCATGTCGACGCGTCAGGTGATCGATTTGATCCAGTCGCTGAATGCGCCGGTGATTGGCGCCGATATTGTGGAACTCAATCCCACTCGGGATGTGCAGCAGATGACGGCAATGGTCGCGGCCAAATTGATGAAGGAAATCTTGGCCGCCATGTTACGCT
>JBFILF010000574.1:0-3003 GCA_041599835.1 Pirellulaceae bacterium | reverse complement strand
GACGGCCATATGAAACGTGGAGATTTCAATTAGTCGCCAAAGCCGTCGCCGGTTGGATATTCGCGCTACCCGCTTCTCGGCAATCCGTTGCACTAAATCGACGAACACGCATTGAGCAATGTCTTCTTCGTCAGCGGATCTGAGCAGCAGGTTTCCAGCTTTTTTTGCCGCTTCGCGTTTCAGCCGAATCCAGAACCGGTTCCACAACGGCTCGACGACGGAATAATCACCGTCGGCCAGCTTTTTGACCATGCTCGTGATGGAACCAGACGGGTGTGTCACGACTAAACCTGTTTTGCCTGCAATTTGTGACTCCCATACTATAACTCAATGCTAGCAGGATAGAAACAACCTAATCCTAGCATGTTTCTATCGCTTCCGGCCGCGTCGCCATCACCGCGTGAAGTTAGAGGAGGTCCGGGCGCGGAGGGTGAAAAATTCACCATGAGCCGGACAATTCCAAGAATTTCCGATCGTTGCGTGGACGGTTTTTTCGGCTGCGGCCCGTCCGGCCGAATCGAATTCTTAGCCCCAATCTGGAGAACGACGTTAGATCTATTTAATCGTAAAAGTCATCAGTTTGATCAAAGTTGAATCGAATGGGAGACTGTAGCATGGGCAAGGAACGCGCCGAAAAATTGATCGTCGCAACGGCGTCAATTCTGTCACGAAATTGGCTGCGCAGTGGCGAGGTCAATCTGTTACGAGACTTGCTTCAAGATACAGACCCTTAAACCGCTTCTTTGGGTTGCGGGTGTCGCGGATCACCGTTGTGACTTTGATCTGCAGTTGAATCCTCCGGCAAATCACCGAAATCATTGCTGCCGGTTGCGTTGGGTGCAGCGTCCGCGGTCGCCGGAGCGGAGGCAACGACCAGCGGCCGAATCCAGCCGGCAATCGATCGTTTCAAGTCGAGCATGAGTGTGAACAGGGTCGGAATCAATACCAGCGTGAATATCGTCGAAACCACCAACCCGCCCAACACCACGCTGCCTAGCCCGCGGTACAGTTCGCTGCCGGCACCTGGAAAGAACACCAACGGTGAAAGCCCAAAAACGGTGGTGGCGGTCGTCATAAAGATGGGACGGATGCGGGTCCGCACACTTTGCAAAACAGCTTCGTGTGGCGTTTGAGCGTGTTGACGAATTTGAATCAGTGCCTGGTGGACGATCAAAATAGCGTTGTTGACCACCGTTCCCACCAGAATCACGAAGCCCAGCATGGTCAGCACGTCGAGTGCTTGTGGTGGTTCGTCTTGCAAAAACAGGTAGACGCCCAACAGCTTTAGACCCAGCAGCCCGCCGACCGCCCCCATGGGGACGCTGAGAATAATCACCAGCGGATAGGCAAACGACTCGAACAAGGCTGCCATCAACAGGTAGGTGATGAGAATGGCCAGCAAAAAATTCCATTTCAATGCGCCCCAGGTCTGGGCGAGTTTGTCGGCCGTGCCCCGCAACACGATTTGGTAACCGCCCTCCAGCCGACCGGACTTTTCCAATTCATCAACCATCCGCGTTTGAATGATATTGATGGCCTTTTCCAATGAGATTTCATCTGGCGGAGTGATTTCAATGGTGATTGCTCGTTGCCGTTCGCTGTGACTGATTTGTTCCGGTCCGGCGCCCAGCGACACTTGGGCAATCGAGTCCAGCCTGACGGGTGTCGGTTCATTGGGTGTGGCGATGTATTTGGTGGCGAGGTCTTGGGTTTTGGCTTCGTAACGATCTGAGCCCAACACCATCAAATCGATTTTTTCGCCGCCGCGGAAATAATCGCCCACATACGCGCCGTCGATCAACGCGTTGACCGCCAAACCAATTTCCGCGGTGTTCATTCCCAACAGGTCGGCCTGTTCGGGTCGGGCTTTGACGTGCAGTTCCGGGCTGGACAAGTCCAAGCTGGGTACGGGGCGGGCCTGGGTGTTTGGCGGAAACTCACGTTTGACCATCCCCATGATTTGTCCGCCCACCGAAACCAAATGCGGTAGCTCGGGACCGACAACCTCTACTTCGATCGTCCGGCCGCCGGACAGGCCACGGCCAAAAATACTGGTTTGCGACGCGACGACGATGGAGCCGGGAAACTTGTCCGCCAAACGTTCCTGAAACAGTCCAATCAACTTGCGGGCTTTCAACGGTTCGCGGGCGCGTAGGCCCATAAAAATCATCGTGCCTCGCGCGACATAAAAGAAATCGTCGATGGCCGGGTAGTCCAACGGCTGTTCCTGCAGCGTGGCATCGTCGATGTTCCAGTACGGTTTCAATTCTTGCTCGACCGCCTCGCCCATGGCCGCCAATTGCTGCACGTTGTATCCGGGCGGTGGCATCACGCGACAAATCACCAGGTTGCGGTTGCCGGACGGCAAGTACTCAATCTCCGGCATTAACGCGTAAGCGATCCCTACCGCGGCAACGATCAAGGTCACTGCCACGGCCACCCTCCGCGTCCATCCTTTTTGAATCCAGTCGTTCAGAGCGACGACTGCATTGGTGAAACGATGGCCGAATCCCCGCACCGCGGCTTTGGCGCGGGACTCGCTGGTGGTGGGATGCGTCGGGTCCAAAATCCGCGCTGCCATCGTGGGGATGGCAATCACGCTGATCAACAACGACAAACCAACCGCAGCGCTGATCGCCAACGCAATATCGGCGAACAACTGCCCTGCCTCGCCTTCCAGAAACACGATCGGCAAAAACACGAACAATGTCGTCAAGGTCGACGCCAGCACCGCCCCCCACACTTCGCTGACGCCCTTTTGTGCCGCGTCCAGTGGTGACAGCCCGCGCTGGTAATAACGGAAAATGTTTTCCAGCACCACCACGGCATTGTCCACCAACATGCCGACGGCAAACGCCAATCCGGCCAGGCTGATCACGTTCAGCGTGCGGCCCATGTACTGCAGAATCATAAACGTGCCAATGATGCTGATGGGTATCGCGACGGCGACGACCAGCGTGCCCCGGGCGAACCAGAATCCTGCCGCCACGATCAACGCCAACG
>JBFILF010000573.1:0-3015 GCA_041599835.1 Pirellulaceae bacterium | reverse complement strand
CATTGCAACGCCGCCAGCCGATCGAAGTCGACCAGCAAGTGCAATTAGAGATTATGCAAGCCCTGGATTCGCGCTAATGCAACGCTTGTAGGGCTAGTCAAGCGGCATCCCGATTTGCCGCGCTTGGGAAGCTTGATCTCGAGCACCCCAACGATTGCAGATTTTTCCATCGCGCAACTGAAACCTTTCCAAAGCGAATAATTCGTATGATTTACCAGTCGGCGGATGGCCAAAAAACGGTGCACGAAATGTCCCCCGTTCGGTCAATCGCACGGCCACGAAATCTCCTTCGGCGACCATGTTTTTCAATGGTGAGATTGATCGCGAATTAATCGACTAACTGACGCCAAATCGGCATAATTTGGTCCATTTGGCCTTGGCCTTAACGCCTTGGACCACAGCATCCGTGGTGAATAGTCGGCAAACCGTTTTTAGGTCGCCACGTTTGAACGCTTCCATGTACCGTCGCACGACTTGTTTGTTCTGATTTGGTGTCACGGTGCTCGACATCGTGGCCGTCATTCGACAATACCTGCCAGTTCCCAGCATTCCGATTTAACGAGATGCCGCGCAATTGGACCGTCCAGCAACGGATTCTCAATGTGCTTGAAACCGTTGTAGCGGGCGACGACCGCGCAGTGATACGCTTCACTATTTCCGTCCGGCAATCGTTTTGCAAATAGCGACCAGTTGACGACGGTCCCGTCGATTCGTTTTTGTTCCAACATCGGTTTGACGTTGTCGCGCATTTCGTGCAGGAACTTTTCCCGGTCCGGGCCATGATGCAAAAAGCTAACCGTGATGTGAGTGAACTCGACCTGGCCCGCGTAATTTTCGGATCGGATCCCGGGTACTGCCTGGTAGATTTCCGTTCGATGTACCCACTGGCGATAAGCGGCTGAGATTTCCGCCCGCTCCAGACTGGAAAAGTCGGTGAAAACGGTTACCAGCACGTCGCTGTAATCCCGCCCGCTTCCATACGGGAACCGAACTCGGTAATGATACCACGCAAAGATTTGATTGTTGTCTTTGCGATCCAGATTAAGCTGCCGCACGGTTTTGGTTACCGTTTGCTCGAATTTGTCTCGTTCATTAGCCGGCACATCGATGTATTCGATCAGCACCGCCATGTCTGCGGCAGCGGCGGCTGGAAAGACAGCCATGATCCATAACAACCAAATCGCCTGCATCAGACGCTTTGCATAAACGTGCCTGTGGAAACTCAGAGTAGTTCGTCGCAGCCATTGATTCATGGAAGATCCTTGATCTGGTGTAACGCCTGGGCAAATTCAATTGCCGGTGGCGGAACAATTCATTTGAACAATATTAGTTTTCCGATTTCTTCGGTTTTGTACAACGCAATCGGTTTTGGTGGGCAGATGATTAACGCGCCAAAATGATTCAACAGCAACTCGCCAGCTGCATCATTGAGATTCATGGTAGTTCCATCGCGTGCATTGTGATCGGCCATCAAGTAACAAACCGTACTGTCAGCTCCGTGCTTCTTCAGCAACCCGACCAGCGCCTCCGTATTGGCCATCGAACCATCAACTTCCGTGGCGCACTGACGGTCGTAATCGAGGGCATGATTTAACCGCTCCAATATTTTTTGGCGACGTTTGGGATTCGAGAGGAACTCAAGGTATCGCTTGCGTTTTGCCTTGACGATATACGCATCAACAAAGCGGCGTTCCCAATCTGCAACGTCAACCATCAGTGCACCGGATGAATTCGCTACGGATTTTTTCGCTTGTATTGGGTTTCAACTGCTTTTGCTTCCCGGCCACCGGGCATAATGTTATACGCGGTGATGATGAGTTGATCGTCGCCTTTCAACTCAAACTCGGTTCTCCAACTCCAGGCCGGTTGGCCCTGTCCTACGTCATATTTGCCGGTAACGGCGAACCCCTTCTCCGTCGCACCGCCCTCGGAAAACAGGATGCCGTAATTCATGTGAAAACTGTCGAACCACGAAGTCTGATATTGGTTCGACGCAGTATTGAAAACGATCGTTTCTTCGCCAGTCCGCGGTTTGTTTTGCAGGGTGCCTTTGTACGAATGACGCAAAAACTTACCATCAAGTATTTCGCAGAATTCACCAGTGATAGTAGATTCGCCCGCTAATTGGTCGGGCCGAAACCAGGTACGGCACGTGCCCTCCCAGGAGCCCACCATTTTTTTCATTAGTTGTTCGGGGGTCATTTGATTGCCTGCCTCTTTGTCGCCACGACCGGAATCGTCTTGGGCCGCAACCGGCGCGGCCAGAACGACCAGCGCGCAAGTTGCGAACAATAACTGTTTACAATTCATCACTGGTATCGCATCCTGAATTGAAAATAGTGTGGCTGAGGGATCCATGAACAAAACGCGGAGCCAGCGTAGCATTTGCGCTGGCGATCATCCAGCTGTGAACAGAGTGCTATTTGGCCGGCGGCAATGCATCGCACACCAATTCGATTACAATTAGCGTGGCCTTCACAGCGGGAAACAGTCATGAATGCATCCAGTCCTGAAAATCGCGGCGACAGGGTAGCCGGCATTTGCCTGATCGGCGCAGCGGCCGTGACGGTATTTGCTATGGCCCACCATCCAAGCAGCCACCACGGTGCGGGAGGAATCAACGCTTGGGTGCACGGCGGCATGATCGTGCTGTTGACGGCTATCTTTTTTGGTTTTTCACATTTTGCCGTCCGACGAGGCCTTGATCGGCCATTAATACTGTCTGGGCTCGTTGCTTACGCCATAAGCGCTGGTGCGCATATTGCCGCGGCACTGATCAATGGTTTTATCGCACCTGCCTACGCAGAAGTCGGTGATTCTGTACACGATATTTTGTTGTTGTGCTGGGAGGCCAACCAGGCGCTGGCGGCATTGGGGGTGTATGCCACGGGAACGGCGTTTATTTTGTGGTCCGTCGATTTTGGTTGGCGGCCCGGAAAGTTGAACCGCATCATCGGTGTCGTCGGTGTCATCGTGGGGGTTGTGCCAGCGGTGGCGTTGCTAACCGGACAATTT
>JBFILF010000572.1:0-3025 GCA_041599835.1 Pirellulaceae bacterium | reverse complement strand
TGTCGCCCCGCTGGGGCTTGCTCGTTGGGACCGAACGTATCCGGCGGCTTGCGCCGCCGGCTACATGCTTTCGTCCCTTCGGGACTAAACACGCTTTGCGTCTTGCTGTGCGCGGGGCTGGCGTTTTTGGTTCGCCACCGAATTAGTGGCTTGGCCGATGATTTGGCTAACCCATCGAGCGGCGGCTTAAATGGTAAAAATGCTGCATGAAAACGCGCGTCTTTCGCCGCGCGGATTGAATCGTAAACATCCACAAGTTACTCTGTGAACCTGGAACAGACGGTCTTATCTATGTGCTGATCTATGTGAAAGAGCACCGGAATGAAAAGATTGATTGACCCCAAAATCCTTCTGTTGTTGCTCATCCCCTTCATGCTCGGTTTTGCCCCGTTTTTTCACGATGACGGCAAAGGCATCGGCAACGCCTCGCCGCCGGGGATCGGCGGAGTCGGTCCTTGGGATTCGATGAACATGGATCTGCTCAGCCATCTGCCGATCGACCAGATCGGCGGCGGCCAGGCGAACGTAATCGGCAGCGACTGCTGGGGCTGGACCGACCCGCTGGACGGCACCGAGTACGCCATCTGCGGGCTCACGAACGCCACGTCGTTTATCGACATCTCCGATCCAATCAATCCCAAGTACCTCGGCAAACTGCCCACGCAGACAGGTAACAAGGCCTGGCGGGATATGAAGGTCTACAACAACCACGTGTTTGTCGTCTCCGACGGAAACGGCGCGCACGGGATGCAAGTGTTCGACTTGACCCAGCTCCGCACGGCCGACCGCAATAATCCAACAATTTTTTCAAATACCGCTTGGTACTCGGGCGTCGAAACTTGCCACAACATCGCGATCAACGAAGATTCGGGCTATGCCTACCTGGTCGGTTGTAACGTGGCGGCCGGGGGCCTGCACGTGGTCGACATCAGCAACCCGAGCAATCCGGTGGCGGCTGGCGAATTCGCAGCTGACGGTTACACGCACGACGCCCAGATTGTCAACTATGCCGGACCGGACACGGATTACGCGGGCAAAGAGATCGCCTTTGCCTGCAACGAAGACACATTGACGATCGTCGACGTCACTAACAAGAACAACATGGTGCAGATCTCCCGCAACACCTACGCCGAAGACGAATACACGCATCAGGGCTGGTTGTCCGCCGATCAACGCTATTTCTACATGTGCGACGAGCTGGATGAATCGCGGTTGGGCGGTCCCACGCGAACCCACGTGTTCGATTGTCTGGATTTGGATAATCCGGTTTATCTCGGATACCACAGCGGATCGTCGCTGGCCATCGATCACAATCTTTACATTCAGGGAAACATGATTTACCTGGCCAGCTACTCGGCGGGACTACGGTGCCTGGAAATCGGTCCCGGTGGGCCGCTGGATCTGACGGAAGTCGCCTACTTCGATACCTATAACACCGATACCGATACCGACTTCGACGGCGCCTGGTCGTGCTATCCGTATTACGACAGCGGCACGGTCCTGGTCAACGACCGCCAGAACGGCATGTTCCTGGTGCGACTGTCGCCGCTGAATTTTGAGTTTCCGCAAGGCCACCCGGAGTTCATCGACCCGCAAGGCGGCGTCGAACTGACGATCCAAGTCGTCGACGTGTTTGATACGGCGCAAGCCGGCACCGGGATGCTGCACGTGATGCGCGGGCAAGGCATCGAGAACTTTCCCATGAACGAGATATCGCCGGGTTTGTACGAAGCGAATTTTCCGACCTCCACGTGCGGCGAGGAAGTCCGTTATTTCTTCACCGTACAAACGACCGGCGGCGAGACGATCTATCACCCGACCAACGCGCCAATGTCGTCGTACTCGGCAATCAGCGCGGCCGACGTGTCGACCAATTTTTTCGATGACTTTGAACTGGATCTGGGTTGGACGGTCAGCGGCGACGCGACCGACGGACATTGGGAACGTGGCGTGCCGGTTGGCGGTGGGGTCCGCGGTGATCCGGCTGCCGACGGAGATGGATCAGGCAGTTGCTACTTGACCGACAACGTGGCGGGTAATTCCGACGTGGACGGCGGCAGCACGATTTTGACGTCGCCCATGTTTGACGCGACCGGATCCAACGTGACTGCCGCATTGATCTCCTACCACAGTTGGTTTTCCAATACAGCCGGCAGCGGCCAGTTCGAAGACAGCATGCTGGTCGAAATTTCAAATGACAACGGTGAAACCTGGGTAACGCTCGAAACGATCGGCCCCAGCGGCCAGGAGGTCGCCGGTGGCTGGTACCCCAAGACGTTTTTCATCAGCGATTTTGTGACGCCGACTAATCAAATGCAGCTGAGGTTTACGGCCTCGGATCTAGGCAACGGATCGGTGGTCGAAGCCGGCGTGGACGGCGTCCAGGTGCGATTGGTGCACTGTGCGACGGACGCATTGCCTCTCGGTTTAAATGTGATTATCGGCAGCGTGAATTCCGGAGGCGTTCCGGAACTGATTGACAGCGACGATCAGCATGCGGTGCTCGATCCACAATTTTTGACCAGCCGATACCAGTTGCTGTTCACGGTCGACGCAACCTCGCCCTATGAAACGCCCAGCGCACTGGAATTCAAGCTGGAATCCAAAGTGTTCAATTTCGTTGGGACGGTTCAACAGAGGATTGAACTGTTGAATTACAACACCGGCCAATTCGAAACCGTCGACACGCGACTAGCGACTTCCACCGATACGGTGGTCAGCGTGATCCCCGGTGGAGATCCCAGCCGGTTTGTGCAAGCGGGAACTTCGGCAATGCAGGCACGTATCCGTTACCAGAACAGCTTGCCCTATTGGGTGACGCGAACGGCCAATCTTTATCTGCCGTTCCGCGCGCGGGTCGACCAAACAATCTGGGCGATTACGCCCTAACTTGGTCCACAACCAAGGCATGCCGTTAGACTCAAAAGCTTTCCCCAGTCATGGAAAACGATGTTTTTGGTGTGCGGTCCGGCGCGTCTGCATGAGTTAATGCGAAATTGCCAAAAATGTTTGCATTGGACGCGCG
>JBFILF010000571.1:0-3036 GCA_041599835.1 Pirellulaceae bacterium | reverse complement strand
CGGGCTAAATGGCGGGCATGTCGAAACCAGTGCAATTTGGAACCCGACCACCAGCCTCCGCCGTGCACCGCCAACAAGGCCGGGAACGGTCCGTTGCCGATAGGCACGTAAATGTCACACGACAATTCGAAATCCTCACCGCGACGGTAAACCACCCCGCCATGCTTGTCGAAATCGTAAGGCCGGGACGCCACATTTGAGCTGGTGGGCGAAACATCCGTGTCTGGTGCATTGGCCTGGTCCGTGGCCGCAGCGACGTTTTGTGCAAATCCATCCGCCGGCCAGTTGGCGCCGACAACCAGCGACAAGCAAACGATCATGCTGCAGATGAGTTTCGACGGAGATATCTGATTCATATTCCTGGGCCGCAAGGTCACTGACGTTTAAATGCCTTATGGAGTATAATGAATGCACGTCTGGAAATGAAATCCAGTTACGTCACTCGCTGCGCCCCGTGCAGTTCCGCGAGGCGCATTCCATGGCCGAATCGATCGTGTCGTATCGCGGCCCGCAACAATCAGCTCGGAGCATCAAATGTCCAGCCATTTTTCAACTATCCCCCAAGCGGTTGAAGCGATCGGCCGCGGCGAAGTCGTGATTGTGCTGGACGACGAGAATCGCGAAAACGAAGGCGACTTCATTTGTGCCGCGGAATTGGCCACGGCTGAGACCGTCAACTTTTTGCTCAGCGGCCGGGGGCAACTTTGCATGCCGATTCTGCCGGAAACGGCCGACCGCTTGGAGCTGACACCGCTGGTCGAACGGAATACGTCGCGGTTGATGACGGCTTTTCTCACGCCGCTGGATCACAAAACGGCTAAAACAGGAATCACGGCCGAAGAACGGTCGATTTGCGTGCGAGCCATGGCCGATCCCAAATCCCGCCCCGAGGATTTTTTGCGGCCCGGTCACGTGCACCCGCTGTTGGCCAAGGAAGGTGGTGTGCTGCGACGTGCCGGCCACACGGAAGCAACCGTCGATTTGGCGCGAATGGCTGGATTGGCGCCCGCGGGTGTGTTGTGCGAGGTGTTGGATGAAACTGGCAATCGGGCCACTCGTGACCAGCTGTTTGAAATCGCCAAACGCCACCAGCTGCACATCATTACTATCGAAGACTTGATCAAGTACCGTCGCACCAGCGAAAAGCTGGTGACGCAAAAGTCTTCGGCTATTTTGCCCACCCGTTACGGCCAATTCAAAATCATTGCCTATGACGTCAAATACGAAAACCAGGAACCGATTGCCCTGGTGATGGGCTCCAAAGAAAACCACGCCCAACCGCCGCTGGTGCGAATGCATTCCAGTTGCTTTACCGGTGATTTAATCAGCTCGTTGCGGTGTGACTGTGGGGATCAACTGCAATTGGCCTTGGAAATGATCGCCCGTGAAGGATATGGCGTGCTGGTTTACCTGCCGCAGGAAGGGCGCGGCATTGGCTTGTCGGAGAAGATCAAGGCCTACGCGCTGCAAGACGAAGGAATGGACACGGTCGAAGCTAACCATGCGCTGGGCCACAAAGCGGATATCCGCGATTACGGTGTGGGCATTCAGATTTTGAAAGATTTGGGGCTGAGCAAGATTCGGCTGCTCACCAACAATCCCAAGAAGACTGAGGCGTTCAATCTGCGCGGGTTCAATCTGGAAGTCGTCGATCAGGTTCCGATCCTGCCGCCGATTCACCAGCACAACGCCAAGTACCTGGCTACCAAGCGTGACAAGCTCGGCCATCAACTGCCCCCCGACGACGATTTTTAGCGTCGTCGTTTATACGGCGTCTCGCACTGAGACGGCCGGCCGCCGCCCGCGACGATACAAGCACGAAGCGCGAGCGGGTGGGTGACAAATCGCCACTCACAAATCGCGTCTCAATACTCATCGCTCGTGACTTCTTCGCGAGTTTCAACAGTGTGGCGATTGAGCTTCACCCGGTCGTCGTACAGGATGGTGCGGTCACGACCCTCGTGCTTGGCTTGATAAAGCGCCTTGTCTGCCTTGGCAAAAACACTGATTTCATCATCGTCAGTTTCGGCCAGCGCCAGTCCCATGGAAATGGAGGTGGGTTCCAAGTCATCGCTGTACCGGGAGTCGTGCGAGATGCGCGAGCGCACCCGATTGAGTTTCGTCAGCATCACATCCGCGTCGGCCGTTGGCATGATGACGGCAAACTCATCGCCGCCGTAGCGGGCAACCAAGGCGTCTTCGCCCATCGTGACTTTGAGCATGTTGCCGATGAAGCGGAGAATGCGATCGCCAGTTTGATGTCCGTGGGTGTCGTTAATCGATTTGAAATGATCGATATCGATCAGGGAAAACATGAAGGGCCGGCCGCCGGATTGCCGTTCCGCAACGCACGCCGACAATTGGCGTTCCAACACGCGGCGGTTTGCCAAACTCGTCAGCGCGTCCGTCTCGGCTTCGTTTTGCATGGAGTTTATCAGTTCTGCCTGGGCCAGCAGTTCGTTTTTGATTTTGTGCACCAGGCCGAACGAGGCCACCAGGCCCATGCAACCAGTCAGCGCCCACAGTTTTTGCAAGTGCAGCGTGGCATCGGGAAAGAACCCGGAGATGAGCAAACAGACACTCATCCATGAGGTGAGGGTCAGCAAAGAGAGTCGTTGACTGAGCTTGGCGTCGAACTTCATGATCGTCAGGCTGTGTGGGGAATTTTCGTCCCGAAACCATAGGTCTTGGCACCAGATTCGTCATTCGAAAGTCCCGCATTTCTTGGGCTGATTGCGGCAGGATTGACGGCGATATGACTGATGTATCAAATGTGCGGCCTATGTCGCATGAGCAACCGCCCGTGTTGCTGTCCATCACCTGCTCCGTTCGTTTTGATCGACCTGGGCCGATCGCAATTGGCTCAATCGGCAGTCGGCGCCGCTTCCGAGCGGTTGGTTGTCAGAATGGGCCAAAGTTTCTATCAAGGAATGGGGCAATCGCAATGAATGACCATCCGAGCGCCCGTAGCTCAGTTGGATAGAGCATCGGTTTCCTAAACCGAAGGTCGTGGGTTCGAGTCCCGCCGGGCGTATT
>JBFILF010000570.1:0-3042 GCA_041599835.1 Pirellulaceae bacterium | reverse complement strand
TTGTGGCACCCTTCTCCCCGAGGGACAGGGAAAAGACCCGCTTGAAAGCGGAGCTTGGTGAGGGCCGAAAAGAAGATCGAAGAACCGGGGACGACGGGCGAATGCCGCAGACGAAAAACGTTTTGCATTTTGTCCTTAGTCCTTGGTACTTTTCGAATGCCCGCATCCGTCTGCGGCGAACGTTTGTCGCCGCAGCCACCTTCTCCCCGCGGGAGAAGGGTTTTTTGCGCTTGCCTTGCGCCCAAAAAAAGAAGCCGCTGTTGACGGGCAACAGCGGCTTCAGGTCATCCGAGGATCAAGCAAATTCCTAGAATGCGCGTTCCAGTCCAAAATAGGCGCCGTGCAGGAGTAGGTTGCCATTGGACTCGACGCGGTTGACGTTCATGGAGTCGGTAAAGTTATACGGGATCTGGTCGACGGCCAGGGCGATGCCGGAGACGCCGATGGCCCGCCAGCCCACATTGGCTCGCCAGCAATTACCCAAGCGGTAATTGAGTCCCAGATCGATCTCGCCCAACATGCTCACATCGTCTTTCCGCGATTCAAACCGGTAATCCTGGCCGGCATACGGGCCAGCGCCGATGACGGCAAACATGCCGGCGTCATCGTGAATCGATTGACGGTGTTTGATGTCGTTATTGTAAATCCCCACTTTGGTGCCGATCGACAGGCTCAGCCGGTCGGTGAGGCAGTGCTCGGTACGGCCACCCAGCTGGAATCCCAGCAGGTTGTTGCGGGCGGACACGTCGTAAAACAGTTGTGCCGGATACGCAGCGTTGGAGGTGAATGTGCCGTAGCGGAAAGCCTCTTCGAAGTGGAACCAGCGGAAACCGGCCATCCACTCGAGGTTGACTTGATTGCCGCAGTATCCGCGAGCGGAACCACCGTTGCGCAGCACGTTCCATTCCAGGTTGTGAATGGTCGTGTCGCGATAGATCCGCCAGTCGTCGGCCGAGTTGTAAATCGCATCGACCCATTGGCCGTTAAAATCGATTTGGCCCAGACCCGTCAACGTGGTGGTCAGCGGCGCGCCGGTAAACGTGACATCAGCCTGACTGGGGTAGATGCCCCAGTAACCCAATTGCCAACCCCATCCGCTGCAGTTGCGAACCGAGTAATACGTCTCAAAGCCACCCATCGCGCCGTGATCGGCATCGGTGGTGAACAAGTTGTCGCCGGCCCAGTTGTAGCCCAGCCCGCGATCATCTTCGTAATCGCGGCCAAACAGCAGTCCGCGAACGCCAAACACCCGGTTGCTGTCGGCCGACCGCAATCCGCCGCCCACGCCACCGGCCAGTCCGCATCCGCCCCGGCAACTTAGCAGTCCGCAACCGCCGCATCCGCCGAGTCGTCCACCAAGTCGTCCGCCAAAAAACGATGCGCCACCGCAGTCGCAATCGCTGCCGCCGCCACATGCGCAGCCTTCGGACAACGCCGCCGGAGCTTCGACGTCCGGTGCGGTGGATAGGTCGGCCGTGGGCGCGGGCACCAATTGATCGCTGGGCGACGGATCTTGTTCGGGCGCCGTGTCCTGGTAATAGCCGTAGGAAGAATACAGGTAGCTGGAAGCTGGATGGCGATCGCTATTTATCTGGGCAAATGCCGACGCCGCCAAGCCGCAGCAAAGGGTCATCGCGATTCCGCAAAACAGGAAACGTTTCATGTGCAGAACTCCTTCAAGTAAATCGAAACTGCTGCCGGCGGTTGACTCGGCAGCCTGGTGATGCCGGTTGCTTGACGGCGAATTTGCGTCGACACGGAAACCGTCACCACGTTTGATGTGCTGATTCTGCCAATGGCATCGACCGTGCGATTAATGCCAAGCGAATGTATTTCGACGTTGAATCACATTTTTGGGTGGGCCCGCCGGTGCAACCTTTATCGCACAAACAATGCGCACCAAGCGTCCAATGCGCTTATCAGGATTGGCAGGCAACTCGGGAAACGTTTGGCCAACGCGTACAGCTTGACTGGCCTGAATGACCGGCGCCGGATTGCAGCGGTCGTAACGAATCGTTCGCCGCACGAACGTTGCCAAGTGGCCGAACCGGGCGATACCATCAACGTGGATAAGCGGCAAACTCCGCCTCACCGTCACCGATGATCGATTGTGCTGCTAAAAAGGGTGCTGTCGAATCGCCGTGTTGACCGGCCCACAACATTTGATCGCTATGCGCCCGTTGGTCCGCCGGTAGCGTTCACGCCGAGTTGTTCCAGCGTCAAAAGCGGCTGGAATTTGATACCGGCCGCGGCCAGGAGAGTTGCCGCGCCGGCCTGGCGATCGACGATTGCCAGAACCCGGTTAACAACCAGCCCAAACTCTCGCGCGGCGTTCACTGCGGCCAGGCAACTGCCGCCCGAGGTCGCCACGTCCTCGACGACGACGGCCGTTTGACCCGGCGACACCGGACCCTCCACCCGCCGGCCGGTTCCATGAGATTTGGATTCCTTGCGGACGATGAAACCGCCAAGCGTCTGGCCCCGCTGCCAGGCCAAGGTAATGATGGCCGCCGTGATCGGGTCGGCACCAATGGCCATCCCGCCAACCGCTTCCGGCATATCGTCTTGCAGCAAATCGAGCATTCCGGCAGCAATCAGATTTGCGCCTTCGCCGTTTAATGTTAATTTGCGGCAATCCAAGTAAAACGAGGCCGTTTCACCCGACGCCAACGTGAACTGGCCAAAATCCAGCGCGTGCTGTTTCACCAATTCGATCAATCGCGTTGCGTCGTACGTTATGGTGGAGGTCATCAATGGCTAACGTGTGCAGGTGCGAACAAGATGGGGCTTTATTGAACCAATTGCCGCCGACAGTGTCGATAAGGTGTCTGATAATATTAGGTGTCTGAAATTAGGCAGTGCCTTATTTTTGTGTCGTTATCAGCCGGAACGCGCTAGCGTGCGGTTTACGTGAAAAACCGTGGGCTAGCGCCCTGCGGCTGATCGTTTCTTCGCGTGACAACACGTTCTTGAGGCACTACGTGAAATTATACTAAAGGCGTTGAAATTGCGGACGCGACGTCCCAGCGAGGACCGCCGGTC
>JBFILF010000569.1:0-3047 GCA_041599835.1 Pirellulaceae bacterium | reverse complement strand
GGAGGAATTCTGGCGCTGGCTGGGGTGGCCTTTGCCAATACCGGTCCCGCCGCGATGTTGGCGTTTGGGCTGAACGGCCTGATTGCGATGCTCACGGTACTGAGCTTTGCCGAAATGTCGTCGAAATTCCCTGAGTCGGGCGGGACCTATACGTTCGCCAAAAAGGTGCTGTCCGTCGAAGCTGCCTTTTCCGTCGGCTGGGTGGTGTGGTTCGCGTCGATCGTGGCCGGAGTCTTGTACGCCATTGGGTTCGCTTATTTTTTGTCGCGGGTCGCCGCGGACCTGGCCACGGCAACGCTCGGCCAGTCACCAAGTTGGGTGACCGCCGATCGGACCGTGACCGTGCTGGCCGTGGCAACCACCATTGGGTTGGGTCTGCAACTGATGCGCCGTTCTGCCGGCGGTGGCAACTGGATCAATATCGGGAAGGTGATCGTGTTCAGCGTTTTGATCGCCGGCGGCATGTGGGCCGTCGCCGGACGACCGGCCAGCGATCTGAATAGTAGCCTAACCCCATTTTTGTCGGCGGGTTGGATGGGATTGATCCAGGCCATGGGATACACGTTTATCGCGCTGCAGGGATTCGATTTGATTGCCGCCGTCGGAGGCGAAGTCCGCAATCCATCGCGCAACATTCCGCTCGCGATGGTACTGTCGCTGACCATCGCACTGGCAATCTATTTGCCGCTGCTGTTCGTCGTTGCCACCGTGGGAACGGCAGCTGGCGAATCAATTGCCGAGGCGGCGGCGTCCCATACGGAGGAGATCGTTGCCATCGCCGCCCAGAATTTTCTAGGGTCCTTCGGCTACTGGCTGGTAATGGTAGCCGCCGTTTTGTCGATGCTTTCTGCGTTGCAAGCGAATTTGTTCGCCGCATCGAGGATCGCACAGTCGATGGCTCGCGATAACACCTTGCCGGCTTCGCTCATGACGTTGCACCCGGTGCGTGGCACGCCGGTCGCTTCGATCGCAGTAACGGCCGTGATCGTCGTCGCGATCTTGCTGGTGTTGCCGGATGTGGCGCAAGCCGGCGCGGCGGCCAGCCTGATTTTTTTGGTGACGTTTGCGCTGGCGCATTGGCTGGCCATTTTGGTCCGCCGTCGAAGCGTCAGCGGCACGCCGTTCCGCGTTCCCTGGTTTCCCATGGTACCGGTGGTGGGGGGAGCGTCCTGCATTGGCTTGGCGATATTCCAGGGCATCGTCGTTCCCGCCGCCGGCATGATTGCCGCAATCTGGTTGAGCATCGGCGGGATTTTGTTTTTGGGTCTGTTTGCGCGGCGGGCGCGAATCGTGGATGCGGCGCGGGTTGCCCTGAATCCGGAGACGATGCGATTGCGCGGCCATAAGAACCCGCTGGTGTTGGTGCCCATCGCCAATCCCGATCACGCCGCCTCATTGGTTTCTGTCGCCAAGTCATTGGCACCGCCAGACATCGGCCAGGTGTTGTTGCTTTCCGTCGTGGCGGCTCCCAAGCAGTGGAACCCTGTTGACGATCCACAGCCGCTTCGCGCCGCTCAATCGGTGCTCGGGCAAGCGTTGACCGCCTCGCTTGCCAATGGCCTGTTCCCGGAAGCGTTGACAACCGTCGCCGAACAGCCGTGGCCGGAAATAGCCCGCGTTGCCTCCACGCACCAGTGCCAAACGCTGGTGCTGGGATTTCGCAGCACGCCGGAGGAAAGCACACCATCGAAAGTCAATCAACTAATGAGTCGTGTGAATTGCGATATCGTGTTTCTTCGCTCGCCCAACGATTGGTCGCCCGAAACGGGCGTACGACGCATCCTGGTGCCGGTGGCGGGGCGCGGCGGTCATGATGAGCTGTTGGCGCGATTGCTCGGCAGCTGGGCAAGAACCGCCGAGCGGAATGTGACCTTTTTACGCGTGATGCCGGAATCGACGAGCGACGCCGAAGTTCGCAAGGCGCGGCGCGAGTTGGCGCGAACGGCTCGGGATCATTCATTTGCCAACGCCACAACGGCTGTCGAGTTGTCGAACCGGTCGGTGCAAGCCGTGGCCACGCAAGCGGCAGCCCATGACGTAACCGTTCTCGGCGTCCAGCGAGTGAGTCGCCGCTCCAAATTATTTGGTTCCTTCAGTCTCGAGCTGGCGCGGCTCACGGACTGCCCCTTGATTTTCATCAGCCGCCGCGGGTAGCAATCCTCGCGCATGGCCGCGACCTGTCACACGGCGGCTGCGGCGCTATCTACCAGTCCAGTGACTCGATATAGCCTTGACGCCTTAGTTCTCCACCGGCCGCATCGTTAATCCAACGCCGCGCCTGGGCGGTCATGTAGTTTTGCCAGTCGCCAATTTGCCCCTTGCGATTAAACTCGTTGGGGCGTTCTTCGTGCAGTTTGGGCTGGATGTTATCGGGTATTGGCGCTGCCAAATCCGGATCGACTTCCAAGAACTCGTACATGCGACGCCGTTGGCCCTCAACGTCGGCGTGAAAATCCTCGTACTTCAGCGAGAGAACGCGGAGCGTTTTGTGCCGTTTAATCATGGCGCGGTCGGATTCCAGATGTTCGCGCCACCACCGCATCGATTCGGTTACCAGCTCTTCATCGTCCAGCAACTGTTCCGGGTGACCGTGAAAATACCACGGGTCCTGTTTGAACCGTTGCAGTCGCTCCTGCATGTGCGGAAACCGCTCAAACACCCTCGACACTTCTGGGAAATTGTACAAGTGAAAAATGCGGCTGATCAGCACGTCACGCCCGTCGCGGGTCAGCGTGATATGCGGCGCGTTGGGAATGATGATCGGTCTGATGGTGTGCGGCGTGCGATCGCCAATCACGGTGGCTTCCGGATCGGCCAAATCGACCAGTGACTGCTGGATCATGTCAAACAAGTGGGAACGCACCGACATCCGCACGTTGCGATTTTGCATGATTGGCAAGTTGCGTAAGTCTCGTTGGAAAGTCTGATACAGGCTTTCCCAATGAAACTCCCCCACGCAGCTGATTTGCGGGTGCAAATTGACCAGGTTCCCGATCCAATTCGTGCCGGATTTCATGAATCCGCGAAAACAAAAGAATCGTTTGCCG
>JBFILF010000568.1:0-3058 GCA_041599835.1 Pirellulaceae bacterium | reverse complement strand
CGAGGACTCGTACGGCATCGCCAAGCTGGCCGTCGAGCAGGAACTCAAATGCAGTCACGAAATGTTTGGACTGGACTACGTGATTTTTCGTCCGCACAACGTGTACGGCGAATATCAGAATATCGGCGACCGGTACCGCAATGTAATCGGAATCTTTATGAACCAGATCATGCAGGGCCAGCCGCTGACGATTTTCGGCGACGGCCAGCAAACGCGAGCGTTCAGTTATGTCAAACCCATAACGGAAATCATTGCCCAGGCGCCGCTGGTAGCGCAAGCTCGCGGCGAGGTGTTCAATGTCGGCGCCGACACGCCCTACAGTGTCAATCACCTGGCCGAACAGGTCGGCAAAGTCATGGGGGTCGAGCCGGAGATCCGATACCTTCCGCCGCGCAACGAAGTGCTGCACGCTTATTCGGATCACGCAAAAGTCGCCGAGGTGTTTGGCGCTGGACGACAAGTTGATTTGCGCGAAGGCCTGTCCATCATGGCCGCCTGGGCACAGCAACATGGTGCCCGCACCACGCCACCGTTTGCCGCCATTGAAATCGCCAAAAACTTGCCGCCCAGTTGGCAGCAGCAATCGATGGCAGCGGCGCCGATCGCCAACCTGCCGACGACCATGGTGACGCCTACGATGAACGCGCCGGACCAACGATAATGGTTTGGCGGGTTATCGTTGCGGTTAGTAATATGATCGGCTCCCCGTCGGCGTCGGATACATGTTGATGTACTGGACGATCCGCGGCCGCTGGCCGACGTTGGGGCGGCTGCCATGGGGCAGGGCTTGATGCCAAATGATCAAATCACCCGCCTGCCCGCCAATCGGCTGTGAACCCAGCGCGTGTAAATCTTGTTGCTGCGGATCGCAACCGGGCGGCAACGTTGCCAACCAATCCGCGACATGATGGTGAAAGCCGGGCACCACTGTCAACGCACCTTGCTCGGGCGGAGTGTCGGTCAAATAGAGGATGCCCTGAGTGGCGAAGGGAATTGGTTGCGACAGATCGACATCCCAGTGCAAATCCGGGCCGGGAAACCTCCAGCCTTCCCGTTCCGGCGCGTTAAACCCGCAACGATCTGTCGTCATCCACAGATCCACCGTTCCCCAAAGTTGGGCGAACGCTTTGTGAATGCGTAGCGATGAACGAATTGCGCTAAACGCCGGGTGTTGAAACAATTGCACCATGATTCGATTCTCTCGGTTCTGGTACCACGAATCCGGCTGGTCGGGCTGCGCTCCCAGGTGCTCCCAAATCGCTTGTTCAGCGACGGCCAATTGGTTGGCCGGGGCGGCATTGTGCAGCACCACGTAACCGTTGTCGTCCCAAAAGCGCATGTCATCCTCAGACAGAACCGGTTCGGTCAACTGGATCTCGGTCAGCCAGTTCTGCACCAATGGCGCGTAGGGCGCTTGGCTTACCACAGATTTGAGGCGGCTGATCTGTCGAGCCGACGATCCGCTGGCCCGTTCCGCCACCCATTGCTCGAATTGCTCAAAGGTTGGCGCGTTTACAAACAAAAATTGCATCGTCGGTTCCAGTCCCAAACCCAGAGCGTCAATCACCAAACAATCCCATTGACGGGAATCATCACCGGCAACCGTCTGGCCCCGGCGCGCGGCGGCGGCCGACGACCAGATTTGTTTGAGACAAGACAGCACCGCCGCGCCCAACCCAGCAGCCGCATCCACTGATTCGATGTTGTTCACGATCATTCCTCATGCTCGAGTCACGGCTTGCACCATCTGCGCGGCGCGCTTGGCAATAGCGGGCCAATTTTCGTTCGCTACATCTTGAGGGTCAAACAATGAATTGACAAAGCCTACGGCAAACGCCCCGGCACGCAGGTAATCCGCCGCGTTGTCCAGTGTCACTCCCGAAGTGGGCACAATGTTTAAAAAGGGCAGGGGACCCAGCGTCTGTTTGACCCACTGCGGTCCGGCAGGTTGGCCGGGAAACAGTTTTTGCAGCGGCGCGCCGGCGCGGTGGGCGCGGAGCATTTCCGTCGGCGTCGCGCAGCCCGGCATCATGGCAACGCCTAACCCTTTCGCGGCATCGATGACCGATTCATCGACGACGGGTGATACCAGGAACCGGGCACCTGCGTCGACCGCGCGGTTGGCATCGTCCGCGCTGAGCACAGTCCCGGCACCGACGATCAACTCTCGGCGTTCGGCAAACTCGGCGATCAAACCGAATACGCCGGGAATCGTCATCGTAAACTCGACGATTCGGAACCCGCCCTCGATTGCCGCGTTCATCGCTTGTCTTGCCGCCGTTTGATCATGGGTGCGGAGGATGGCCGAGGCGCGCTGGGCCCGAAATTGCTCGAGAAACCCAGCGGCGGTGATTGGTTGTTGTTGGATTTCGCTCACGATGGTGCGCCTTGTTAAACGGGCTAAGTTAAACGGGCTAAACGGGCTAAACGGTCATGGAAAGAATGAGCCAACGCATGCAGCGTTTTGCGAGTACGCCAGACAACGATCAGCGGGGACTTACTTCGTTTCGCGAATCGAACTACGTTAGGCATTCGATAAGGAAAGTTTGATGCAAGCGACTCGTGAAATCAAGAACTTCGGCGGCAACGTGCGTTTTCGGCCACGCTCGATCTGCCAGCCGGCGACCGAAGACGAGTTGTTATCGATCCTGCGAGACAACCGCCACAGCAAAATCCGCGTCGTCGCCTCGCGGCATGCCTGGAGCGAGGCGATCGAAACCGACGGCGTGCTGATCGACATGCGGCAATTCGACCACGTGCGGATTTTCCAACGCGATGGACAGTGGTTCGCGATGGTGGGCGGCGGCTGCAAAATCAAGCACTTGTTGAAGGCATTGAACGCCAAGGGACTGACGATGCCCTCGGTCGGTTTGATCAACGAACAGACGATTGCGGGCGCGACGGCCACCGGAACGCACGGATCGGGCAAACACAGTTTATCGCACTATCTTCAATCGGTACGGCTGGCTTGCTTCGATGAAACGGGCAAGCATGCGCAGATCGTTGAGATCGACGAAGGCGACGCGTTGCGGGCGGCCCGCTGTTCGCTGGGCTGCCT
>JBFILF010000567.1:0-3070 GCA_041599835.1 Pirellulaceae bacterium | reverse complement strand
GACCTTTTTGATTGTTATTCAGATATACAAGATTTGTTAACCTTGTCCCCCTGAATTCGTCACCGCGCTGGTCGCTCTAATACGTCACCGCGAAGACGCTGGTCCGGTGCACATTCTACCTGGAATGTGCAGTTTTTTTCCAACTCCCTCTAATGCAAATGTCCAAGACAACTGGTCGCGGTGAATTTATTGTTGCATTCACACGGTAATGTCAAAAAAAATTACGCCTGTGGAATTTCTGTTAGGGAGAAGCGCGTTTGACGGCGGCATGACTGTTTACTGCTTCACGGATTGCTCGAATATGGTGGGGACCGGTCTGGCAGCAGCCACCGATTAGCGTCGCCCCACCTTGCAACCAGTCGCCCACCAGTCCGGCGAAATCGTCCGCCCGGGAAGGGCCCACCCAGCAGCGACGTCTCGAATCGTATGATTGACCAGAATTGGGATACACTACGATCCGTTTGTGCGGTGCGGCCTCGCGAACTTCGCCAATCAAGGAACTTATAAAATGGGGGGCCGTGCAGTTAATGCCGATGGCAAACACCTGCCGACAATCCTGCAAAAGTCGCGCGCATTGGGCCAGTGGCGTACCGTCACTGATGCGGGTGCCGTCGCGGCAGGAAAAACTGATCCAGGCGGTCGCCTGAAACTCTTCCAGAAGATCTTTCAGCACGTTGGCTTCCTGCCAACTGGGGATCGTCTCGCACGCCAGCAAATCCGGCTCAGCCTGGCAAATCGTCTCCAATCGCGGTCCGTGAAAATCTTTCAGTGCACTGGCGCCGATTCCATAGTCCCCCCGATATTCCGCACCGTCGGCCAGGTATGCACCGTACGGCCCGATGCTGCCGGCGACGATGGGGCGATTCGACTCCGGCGCGTGTTCGTCGAGGAATTGTTCGCAAGCCTGCCGGGCAATCGAAACGGACGCCGTCAGCATTGCTTTGGCGCTGGCTTCGTTCATCCCTTCGGCTATTAGACCGGGAATCGACGCCTGGTAACTGGAGGTAATCAGACATTGCGCCCCGGCCTCCAAGTACAATCGGTGGACTTCGCGAATCGCATTCGGATTTGATATCAATAATCTTGCCGACCACAATGCATGGTTTAGATCGAATCCGCGCCCTTCCAATTCGGTGGCCAGGCCGCCGTCCAAAACCAACGCAGGTTGCTGTTCGAACAAATCATCGACTTGAGACACGTCGAACACGCCACGGCTCCCATGCAAATTCTGATGCTGAACGCGTCGCGGTTCATTGTACCGCAAGGCCGGACCGAATAGTGATCTTGTGGCAAATTTGTCCAGCCGTTTCCCCTTGTTCTGGGAAAAAACGATGCTGGACATTCGGTGGCAAAGCTGTTTCCAACCGCAAATTTTTGACGAACACTGCAATTAAGGCTGGATTACAAGCAGCTCCAACCCACCGGTCGATTTGTTGGTGCAGGTCGTTACTAATGACGCGGCTGCGCCGTGATTGATCCGTATAAGTGGTGACGATTTTCCAATTATTAAGTTATCTCGACCGGCATTAATCGTTTTGATCTGTTCGCCATCGACGCCAGAGAAAATGATGACGACGTGTCCCTCCGGTTGCCGGATGGTCGTGGCCACGTCAGCTACGCCATCGCTGTTGACGTCGCCCGCAGCCACAACGGCTTGGCCAAACTCCACGTCCCGTATCGATTCCGACCGGTTGCCAGCGCGATCAACCGTAAACGATTCCGCGCCGCCGGTTAGATTTGTTCCAACAACCTTCCAAATGACAAGGCCGTTGTCCAGCGAGATGGCTCGCAACGAGCTGGCACGGTTTTGCGGACCCTCGCCCGTGCCCGTGCTCATCACCAAAGCGACGTCGCCCGGCGATGGAATGTCATGTACGACTGACCAATACTCTGTCTTCTTAATCCTCGGGCGGTCGGTTTTGAATTCACGTATTAACTCGAATTGGCGGCCGCAGAAAATCGCCAGGCCCCATTGATAAACGGGCGCTTCAAAGTCTTGATGCAATCCCTTTCGCACGAGCCAATCCATTTGGCCATCACCGTTTTGGTCCGGAACCGAATTGCTGAGGACGGCAATTTCACCGGGTGGCTCGTCGTCCCAATTTACTGGTTGCCGACCAACCCTTTGCAACCGGCTTGCTGCGACAAATTCGAAAGCCGGTTGACGCGGGTTGTTGGATAAACGGTTGACCAGGAACACGAGTTGCGGCTGGCTGTTTTCGTTAAACCGCACGCCGGCCGGTTGCCGCCACCAGTCGCGCCCTTCGATCGGAAACTGGCCAATGATGCCTCCCGATTTCCCAGAAATCCAAAATGCAACTCGTTTAGAGTTATCCTCGATCGCGTACACGTCTGGCACCTGGTCGCCGTCGACATCGGTCAACACGTAAGCGTCATTGAGACGAAAACCTGTTTCAAAACCGGCAGCCTGGGCCTCAACATTGGTCATACCACTGACTTGCCAAATTCGCTGGCCCGTCGCTCCGCTGTATGCCTCAATCCAACCGAGGCCAACCGATTGACCGGGCCGCGGCGAATTGCTGGCGACGAGAATGTCGTCACTTTCATCGCCGTCTATGTCGCCCAAGTTCGCAACACCGCCCGACACCGAACTCAAATCAATAACGCGTTGTTCTCGGCTTAAATATTTGAGTCCCTCCAAGTCGATGCGCTGGACCTTGTTGACACCTGAACCGGCCCCGCTGCAACCGATGCAGACCAACACGATCAGGCTCACAATGAAGCGCGCCGGTCCTCGTGTGGTTTTCGTTGCCAAGTGACCGTCGGACATGTCATACTCCATTCAATAGAGAGATCGTGAGTGGGCTTCGCCGGCCGCGTGAACTCTTAACGGCCCGGCCGGGTCCAGTGTAGTGGCTCCTCCAACCGCCATGCCAGCGGCGGGTCGAGGCCATTTCAAGCTGAAGCATCCCCTTGCGATTGCCGATTACAGCAAGAATTTGCACCGATTATGCAAACAGTTTTTTCGGAAACACAATTGCTGCACGATCCGCCGCATGAACTGCATTGCGCCCAAATCGTTCCCTATTTCGAATCACCCATGCGCGCG
>JBFILF010000566.1:0-3070 GCA_041599835.1 Pirellulaceae bacterium | reverse complement strand
GCTTTCGGCCGACTGGTAGGTGATTTCCAGGACGCTATTGCCGACGCCCAATTTGTCGCCGCTGACGAGTTTTCCGACGATGCCTGGCACCCCGTTGAGAAAGACTTCGTTTTCGGGATCCAGTGCCTTGTAGTACCAGGTCCCGTCCTGATATCTAAGCTGGCAATGGTGCGGGGCAATGTTGGGGCCTTTGATCACGATATGGCACGTCTCCTCGCTGCCGATCACCAGATTCGGTTTGACCAGTTGGTAAACGCGTTTTTTCTTGCGGTCGTGCAGACGGCCTAAGCTCGATGGTTGTTCGTGCAGCGCCGCGGAATCGGACGCGTCCGCGGCGGCGGCGGCTGGGGTTGTTGCCCACCGCTTGCGCAGTGTGACTTCGTTGCCGGACTTGTTGAAATTGACTTCGTCCATGAACGCGTGCATCAGCACCAAACCCCGTCCACCGGTTTCTGACATCGTGGGGTGAATTTCCGTGTCAAAGCCGGGTCCCTCGTCTTTGATAAAACAAACCAGTTGCGACTTACCCGTCTTGATCAATATGTAGATTTTTCGATCGGCGAATTTCTTCAAGCGCTCTTTTAACAACCGATTCAACTCGGGCGATGTGATGTCACAGCCGACGGGTATCGAGTACGACGGTCCAATTTCCAGGTTGCCGCGATACAACGCGTTATTTATCGCGTGCTCGATCGCCAAAACGACACGCAACCGGCTGGTGCGGTCCAATGGCGAGATGCCGGACAACAACTTTTCACACAAGTTGCTGATGGAGGTAATCATGCTGGCGTCATTTTCCAGCGAGAACTCGTACTTCGTTTCCGTTGACTTGGGCAGCAAGTTGCCGTACGTGCGATCGGCCGACAGCAATTCCCACACGCGTTTGACCGTGGGCGCCAGTAATTCCTTGGCCTGCGATTTTGGCACGTAACTGGTGGCCCCGGCGTTGAGGGCCTGGGTGGCGATTTTCTCGCTGCCAAAACCCGTGATCAGAATGGCGGGCACATTGGGAAATCGCCGCCGAAGCTGCTGAACCAGCTGCAGCCCGTCCATCTTGGGCATTTGCAGGTCGGTGATCACGATGTCGATGTTCCATTCGACGATCTTGGCAAGCGCTTCAACGCCGTTTTCTGCCTGGATGATTTCGAATTCGTCCTCTTTGGACAGCAGGCCTTGCAACAAATGCCGGTCCACCGAGGAGTCGTCGACAATCAGGATGTTCGGCATACCGCCAACCTGTCGATCGAAGCACCAAGAATACACGAGGTTAATGTCTGCCGGGTCCACGCCGAGACATCAACTCCCACTGTTCGATTATACCGAAAGGGTCAATGGGGCGGCAAAATTGCGGTGGAATCAGTCCTGCAGGCAAGTCTTGATCACGTGCGGCAGGCGACGCCGTTAGGTCGGGTCCCACCGTTTTGCTTACGACAATGTAGAGTTTATCAATAGCAAGAACAAGAGCGATTCAAATGAGGAAAAGCGCGACACAAAAAAATCATGATCGGGACCAGCCGAAGAAATCGCATCTTGACCATGATCGGCGTAAACCATCAAGACACCGCACCCGCTAAAGGTTTCGGAGTTTATCAACGATCCTGTAAGTGAAGGGTTGCGGCCGGCTCGCGCTGACACCGGTCCACCCTGCTGAATTTGCAACCGTCCAGGCAGACAGTCAGGCAGACAAAGGCACAGATTATGTCCCGAATATCAGCAATGACGATTGGTCTCGTAATGATCATGATTGGGGCGCAGTTGTTTGTAGTGCGCGCTTATTACTTGTCGCCCAAGACCGCTCGTTTCTTGGCCGAGACATTCGGTGACAACGGGCAATATCCGGGCGCCGAATCGAGTATTCAATCCAACGGCTTCTCGACGGCCAACCGGGCGGGGCAATCCTGGCCCTATTATCGATCCGACAGCCTTGGGGCCGCGCCGATCACGCAGTTTGCCAGTAACCGGACGGCGCCAGCCACCTCATATGCGTCACAACGAATGGTGCCTCCGCGTTGGCTTTGTTGGCCGATCTTTTTCTTGGGGGCCGTGTTCTTTTTGCATGGCGTAGCGCTGCGAAATGAATGACGAATGGTTCGCACAGATTCATACGGGATCCGCGTTTTGATTGAATCCGCGGTGGCCCGCAACCGAGGCTGACCGAATTTTAGAATTTTGCCGCAGGCGTATCATATCGCCTCGCTTTCCCATAAAATCGCGGCAAGTCACTCTGTCGCCTCTTCATCGCTGGTCACTGGCGGACAACTCATGTCAGATTTTGAGTGTATAGAACTGTCCAACGAAGACGATGTGGTTGTCGTCAAACTAATTGACGAAAAGGTCATGGATGCCGACCGAATTCGATTGCTCGGCCAAGAGCTGCTTTCGCTTGCCAATGATCCGGACAATCGCAAGGTTTTGATCAACATGGAGGATGTCAAATTTCTCAGCAGCTCGGCGATCAACAAGCTCATCGTGTTGGACAAGCGAATATCCAGCGCCGGTGGAAGACTGAAAATCAGCAATCTGAGTCCGGAAGTGGAAGAGGTGTTTAATATCACGCAACTGAATACAGTTTTTGACATTCGCAGCGATCAAAGCGATGCGATCGGGTCGTTTGGAAAAACGGATTAACCAGCCGCCAGCGTCGAGTTCACAGGAAAATTCTTTACGTAGCCGATGGCCCCGGAATGACCTTTGTTGAAACAAACGTCCTCATGAATCGCGAACGATTAAATTCAAATCTTTTGAACTGGAACTACGACAAAAAGATCCCCAGCGAAGCGTCCGCCGGCAGCCAAGTCATCCAGTTGTTCGTGACTCGACTGCAGGAATTCGGCTGGTCCGAAAAAAATATTTTTGGCGTGCATGTGGCGATCGAAGAGGCCGTCATGAACGCGATTAAGCACGGCAATCAGTTCCGCCAAGAAAAATGGGTGCACATTGTTGCCCACATTACCGGCTCGGAGTTTTCCATGCGGGTCACCGACGAGGGCGACGGCTTTAATCCCGATGCAGTACCCGACCCCACGTTAGATGAAAATTTGGAAGAGGGTTCGGGACGCGGCCTCATGCT
>JBFILF010000565.1:0-3113 GCA_041599835.1 Pirellulaceae bacterium | reverse complement strand
TGGCCTTTCCTTGATCCACTGGTTGACGACGATTCGTCGCCCGAAGCGCCCTTGGATTCCCCGTCCATCGAAATCGAAACGGCTGATTCGGCGCGCGACCGACCGAATTCTTTGCAGCCTGCCAACCGTGAAGTTTATCGGCCGATCCGGCCCGATTGGAATCGATTCGAAGGCGCCATTGGGTTGCGGGATCCGGCAGGCAGTGTGATCCGCGGATACGGAACCATCAGTCAATTGACCGACGACATGGAAATCCAGGTGTTGCCCAGCAGCTGGGCCGAGGGGGAAGTGGCAAACTTGGGCCGGTTGGTCGTCGATAGTGACACTTCCCTGCGGATTGGCCGCCGCACAGAATGGACGGACAAACAAAGGGAACGAGTTGAAATCGCGTTGCAATTTGGACGACTGGCGATATCCGATATCGCAGCTGAGACGCAACTGTTGTTAACGACCGGCCAGACCCGGTGGCCGGTAACCGTTTCGGAGCAGGACACCACGCTGGGCATCGAGTACGCGGCTGGCATGGCGCGGCTGTTTGTGCGGCGCGGCGAGGTGCTGGTCCACGGCCAATCATTGAAAAACAGCCAGCACTTGTTATGGCAACGCGGGTCGTTCGGTGAAGCGGAAAAAGCCCAGCTAAACGCCAGGTGGATCGATCGTCCGCGCAACTATGCCCGGATACCCGACCGCATACGCAAACAATTATTTCAAAGTGACAATCTCGTTCATGCTCTGTCACAACTGCAGAATTCCAACGACGCATCAACACGGCTGGCAGCTGCGCAGTGGCATTGGACGCTGCAACCTGCCCTCGTCGTGTCGGTGTTTCGATCGGATGATACATCTCAATGGGCTGACGCGCTCCAGTGGCTGATCGATCAGCCGCACGGCCATCCACGGACGCGGGGGATTTGGCGAGCCCTGGCCGAAGCGACGGGCAATCGGGAGGTGGTCCGCGAACTGGCCCGCTGGTCGAGTTTGAATGAACGCGGTGACTTGCCGACGCCCACCGAACTCGAACGGATGATCGCGCATTTAGCCAGCGACCAACTGTTTGCGCGGTTCGTATCGGCCTATTACTTGGAGTA
Source organism: Pirellulaceae bacterium (assembly GCA_041599835.1). Taxonomy (GTDB): domain Bacteria; phylum Planctomycetota; class Planctomycetia; order Pirellulales; family Pirellulaceae; genus CAJQPP01. The sequence goes on along the minus strand of JBFILF010000565.1, from coordinate 2,025 downwards.
TTACTTTGGGAATCCCGTGGGCTATCGGCCGGCCGCGCCGCTCAACGTGCGCGTTCCGCTGACGCGCGCCTGGCGCCATCATATTGCCGAAGTTTATCGCAGCCTCGTGCAGCGGCGGCGCGGCAATTGACAATGCTTGAATCCCGGTGCGATCCCATCTGCTCGCGGGCAAAAACTCGCTCCCAGCTTGTCGTAAACCGGGAGCGAGCGGATGGTGACTGCGGCATGGTTGGGGGAACCGCCGCAGTTTGATTCATTTGCAGAATAAATTTTCCTTGGGTAGTTATCGATCCTTTATTTCACGAATCATGTCCTTCAGTTCCTCGATCTGCTGTTTGAGTTCCTCGATTTGACGCTGCATGTTAGCGTCGGAGGGACGGGCCAAGTCACCCTGGATGATGCCCGGCAGAGGCCGTTCGAATCGAAATCCTCTTAAACCTTCCCGGCCTTCGCCGCCCAACATTCCGCCCAAACGTTCGCGAATCGCTTGGTCATCCATGCCAGCAGGCAATTCAAACTCAAAACTGGCTGCTTTACGCTTTTCAGGTTTGACTTCGAATGTAACCTGTTCGCCGAGACGGGTGGCGGTGATGTTGATCGACTCTTCCTCTTCTCCGGCGTCTTGCACGACTTCGACCAGTTGATCGATGTCGCGCAAATCTTGGCCATTGGCCTGCATCAGAATGTCGTATTGTTTTATTCCGGCGTTGGCGGCGGGAGACTCATCGACCACGTCTTGGACCACCAAGCCGTGTTCGACAGCTAAATGAACCTTTAGCGCGCCGCCGACCGGTTCACAACTGACACCGATACGGAATTTGCTGCCGCCCAGACCGAGTGCCTGCATTCCTTCCAGGTCGTCAAAACTGAACACGCCTTGGCCATCACCGGAAAACAACATTCGTCCGCCCGGCCCGTAGCGCCACGAGAAATCGCCACTGCCTTCGGGCAATTTGTCCAGCTCGACCACTTTCTTCTCCCCATCCGGCCCGACAATTACGGCGCGGCCCCAACGCTTTTGCTCGCCGCCGTCCGATTCGACTTTTTGTTCGATAATAATATTGGCAGCGCCTTTTCCCTCGCCCAGTTCGATGACGCGTTCGTTGCCGCTGCCGTCAATGATGATCACCTTGCCGTCGACGACTTTGGCCTCGATCGTCTGCTCCTGATCCTGGTTTTTCGTGATCGTTATTTTCTTTTCGATTTGTTTTGCTCTCTCGCCACTTGTTTCTTGCGCAAGTGCCGACGCCAGTGGCACCAGGACAAACAACATCACAGTGCTGCCAAAAATGATTTGGCCAAGATTAAATTTCATTTGAAATTCTCCGTTTAATTTCGATAACGATTAAAAGAAGTTGACTGTTCCGTCCTTACTGCACGTATGGTCGCACCTGCCACCCATGCACGGGTACCAAAAATGCCCTGCCATCTTCGGCAACACGGCCGGAAATGAACCGCAGATTGGGCTGTAATTGGTATCCGGCGTCCATGAATTGCCGTTGCACCGCCGGATTGATGTCGAAATTCGCGGTGTTCAACGCGTCGGTCAACTGTTCGAATTGCTGAAACAGCGGCACCTGCAGATCGTCGCCGACCTGCAACATTAGAGGTTGTTCCGTTGCCGTCACCATCGGGCCGGGCTCGGGTCGCTGCTGGATGGTGGGCGGCGGCGCCTGGACCATTTGGTCATTGCTGTTGGGCGGAGGCGTGGTAAACCGCAACGCCAACGTCAAAGCAAACAAGGTGGCGGCCGCGGTCAACATTAATCGCGGAGCCCAGACTCGCCAGCTGGTCTGGCGGCTGATTGTCGGACGTTTGCCCGCCCGCGATTCGGCCCGTTCGATCGCCGGCAACTGCGATTCTTCGGCAGTCTGTGGCCACCGATATTCTGTGGGTCGGGCAAACTCCTGGGCGTATGATCGCCAAACTTGTTGCTCGATGAAGGCCAGCGCCACGTCGCGCCAAGCTGCCACGTTGCCGTCGATCTGACGCAAGTAGGCGGCCCGTTCCTCGGGGCTGAGTTCA
>JBFILF010000564.1:0-3133 GCA_041599835.1 Pirellulaceae bacterium | reverse complement strand
GGGTCGCGGTTAAACGAGCATGGCAGAAGGGAGCGCGATCAATCGCCGTACCTATCCGCAAGACGCGCACCGGGAGCGCGGGCAATACCGATGTAGATTTGTCAGTGATAGGTCACCCAACCGGCGTCCAAACCGCGAAAGGGCCGCACAAACGACCACGTCTGTTTGGGTTTGCCTTCTTTACCGGCGTTTTGTTCTACATAACGAATCGAATGGTCAATTGCTTCTTCGCAATCCAGGAAAACTTTACACTTGCGATCGGCCCATGGTCGCGGAGGCCTGCCCTTGTCGGTTTGGAACGCAGCCAGCGGGTGCAGGCCTTGGTTTTGCAATTGTTTTGTTGCCTCGCCCTTCATGAGATTGACAATTTGTTCAACGGAAAAGTCATGCCGGGCGATCACCAAATGCACATGTTGAGGAAGGATCGAGCAGGCCCAAATCGTAAAATTACTTTTGCGAACCGCTTCGGCAAACCCGTTGGCAACGGCTAATGCCTGGTGGCCATCAAGAGCCACTTCAGGGTATTTCAACAGCTTCTTGGCCTCCCGTTGAGCTTGACGTTCGGCCGCGGACAACTGGATTCGATCCAGGGATCGAGTCGACTTGCCAAAACGGACAAGTTCCCACTTGCCAACGAACTCGGACCAGGAACCGCGTGGATCGTTAGGTAACCAAAATCCGTACGTGCCGAAAATCGCATGGTAACCGTGAACCATTTGGGCTCCGAAGATGAACCAATTAAGCTCGGCGGACCAACGTCCTGTGGAGTGTATCGAACCTCTCGTTTAACCGCGACCCAGCGGGGAGCGCGACCAAACGCCGTACGCAGCGGCCAGACGCGCTCCCCGGACGGATCCGTGGCCAAGCGGTCAGACCTGTCGACGCTATCGTTTAACCGCGACCCAGCGGGGAGCGCGACCAGACACCAGACCAGCGGCCAGACGCGCTCCCCGACGGGTCGCGGTTAAACGAGCATGGCGGGAGCGCGCGACCAAACGCCGTACGCAGCTGCCAGACACGCTCCCCGGCGGGTCGCGGTTAAACGAGCATGGCGGGGGAAGCGCGACAGCGATGATAGCATCGATGCAGGGATGTTCGGCGATTGATCGCTCTTGGGCAAAAGCTGGGTGTTTTCTATTATCCCACCCGCTAATTCCGCACGGACTGTTCTTGGTCACCGGAGATGTCGACCCGCTCGACACTGATTCGGCCTATGGGAGGAATTCGATTTCAATCGGTGGAACCGATCCGCCCGTCGAGCCGTTTTCGCGGTTTAGCCATAACCGCGACGCTGGTCATGCTGATCATCACCTGTTGCTTGCTGTTCGTAAAACAATATGTGAGCGACCATCTGCGGGAGCGAATGCTCGCGGAGATTAACCAGCGGCTTATTCCCCATGGTTTGGCTGCCCAACTCGATTCCGTTCGGTGGATTGAGGGCAGGGGGCTGCAGCTGGAAGGCTTGTCGGTGTTTGATCGGCAGCTCGGCCGCAAGTCGACAATTGTCTTCATCTCCAAGGCATTTGCGGCATCGACATACCGGTTGACCGATGTGTTAACCCAAAAACCGCACTTGGATTCGTTGACGTTAGAGGGACTTCAAGTTGAGCTAAAACAAACCGCGGACGGGCAATGGAATTTGCAGCCCTTGATTCAATTGATGAGGCAAAACGGAAACGGAACATTGCCGAATTTTCCGATTCATTTGCGTCGATGCGGTTTGCGGATCCCCGGCGGATTGGTAACGAGCCAACCAGTTGAGATAACCGACACTCATTTCGACCTTATTCCACAACCAGGAAAAACATGGGATCACTACGCCGTCGGGCACTTGTCGAGTAATCGCGTCGAGCGAATCGAATTTCGAATCGGAGTTGATTCGTCCCGACGGCGATGGCAGGCGACATTTGCGGCCGACAACATCCGTGTGACAGGCGACGTGGCCAATCTCATCGGTGCGGAGCTGATGCCTGAACAGGCCTCCTTGTTGCAATCGCTGCGGGGCCGCCTGACCGTTGGTGGCAAAATCGTTGGGACTATGGATTTTGCTGAGATGCCTGAGTTTACGGTCAATGGCATTGCCAACCAGCTGCAATGTTTTGACGCGTCAGCGCCATTTCCCATTAACAATGGCCGTCTGCAATTCACCGCAGACAACTCCGGTTTTCAGGTCACTCAAGCCACCGCCGATATCGGCTACGGCAACGTTGCGATTGCATTTCGACGAAATGGTTGGACCCGAACCAGCGGCTGGCACGTCCAGGGAACCGCCCGCCACGTCGAATTAAATTCGCGGCTGGTCGAATGGTTGCCGGAGAAAATGCAAAAGGCCTGGCGACAATACCAGCCGGCGGGACACCTGGACCTGGAATTCGACGTGTGGGACCGCGAGGGTGTCGTCACTCATAAAATCAAGTCGACGGTCATGGACGGATCCTTTTCCTATGATCAATTTCCGTTTCGGGTCTCGCGCTGTAATGGCCGGATGAGCTGGATTGGGAATCGACTGAGCGTCGACCTGCAGGCTGTGGAAAGCCAACAACCGATACGGATAACGGGCCAGATTGATAATCCGGGACCCGGTTGGACCGGCGCGATCGAGGTCCGTTGCGACGGCCTGATCCCGATCAATGAAAAACTGTTTCGGGCGTTTCGGCAGCGTCCGAGCCTGGCCCGCACGCTTCGGCAATTTCATGCGCATGGTCACTTTGGCGTGCACGGCCGCATCGAACGCCGTGACCCGCACGTGGAACGGCCACAGTTGACGTATCGCGTCAACATCAAACAAGCAACCGTCCGATACGAGAATTTCAACTACCCGTTTTACAACGTCAACGGTACCATCCGCGTCGAAAACGATGTCGCCCAATTCGAATCGATCACGGGAGTCAACAACCGCGGCCATATCGTTTGCAACGGGCAGTGGCACCCGCAAACGGGACTTCAGTTGCGGTTCATCGCTCAATCGGTGTTGTTGGACGAAGAATTGAGACAGGCACTGCCGGCGTACATCCAGGAAAGTTGGACTCAGTTGCGACCCTCTGGCACGGTGGACCATGTCAAGCTGGATTGGGCATACGATCACCACAGTGGCGAAATCAAAAGCAAGGTCGAGTCGGAGATATTCAAAGGC
>JBFILF010000563.1:0-3138 GCA_041599835.1 Pirellulaceae bacterium | reverse complement strand
CGTCAGGGAGGGTGGGTGATCGGGCTGGCACCTGACAATCGTGCTCGCTCCCTCACGGTCGCAGTTCTGTTTTTGAGTCGATAAAACAAACGCGTCATGCTCATCCTGCTAGCCTCGAACCAATTGACGCGCAGGTCCGTAATAATGAGCTGACCGTTTACAAGCGACCTGCTCACCGCTAGCTTGATCGGATTTGAGTTTTTAGTATGCAAGCGGTTGGTTGGGATCGACGAGATGTCAGCTGAAGCCACGACTGCCATTGTGCTGAAAGTGGTTGATTTCAGCGAAACCAGTTGCGTGGTAACCTTGTTGACCCGCGATTTCGGCAAAATCAGCGCCCTGGCCAAGGGGGCTCGCCGCAAGCGAAGCCCGTTTGAGGGCGCTATTGACGTGCTGGCGATCTGTCGCATAGGGTTCCTCCGCAAATCCGTGGACACGCTCGACTTGCTGACGGAAGCCAAGTTGCTGCGCCGGTTTCGCAGTGCGTCCGAGGATTTGTCGCGACTGTACGCATGCCTGTACATCGTGGAGCTGGTCAAGACGTTGACGGATCGCACGGATGCGTCACCCGAGTTGTTTGAACTGGTTCGCGGAACTGTCGAGGCGATCGACACGGGCCAGCCGGTCGTGGAACAGTTGTTGCGTTTTGAATTGCGATTGCTGAAGCAAATTGGCCAACAGGCAGAATTGTTCCAATGCGTTGGCTGCGGCAGGACCGTCGCGGAAGCAGCGCAGATGGCGATCAACGTTTCGGCGGGCGGCGTGATATGTGATTCGTGTCGGATTGGGAAACAAGGGACGGCCAGGATTCACTTGGAAACCTTAACGACAATGAAGGCTCTGTGTGATGAAAACATTCCGTTGGAGCAATTACAGATAGCACCGCAAAGTCGTGGCGAAATCCGCGGCCTACTGGATCAAAAAATGGCGGAGTTGCTTGGTCATCGACCGCGGATGTTTCACTACCTCCGAGACATTTTCAAGAACTAAGCCATCAATCTAACCGGTTGACCGACACCCGATCGACAAGGAAGTCGAATGAATTTCACGAAGCTCTTTTCAGTGGTCCTCTGCCTGATCTCGGTGGTAGGTTTGTGGTCAGGTTGTGCCAGCTCCGAGTCCGGCAAGTCAAAATGGTCGCTCAAGAATTTACTCGCCGGTCCGAGTGAAGGCCGTTCTGCACTGGATAACCGCCGCGGCGAGGAAGATTTTGACGTGTTTGGCGAGCGAAACCCCGACCGTTTGATGCTAACGGACTTTGGGCCGGGTCGAATTGGCACGACATTGCAGCGGCGTGTTTTTAGTGGCCAGGATCGTGACAAGGCAGAGACCAAGCTCAACGAAGCTCACGATATTTATCGTCAAGCCATCACCGAATGGGAAGGTGATCCGCAAGGCAAGCCTTCCAGCAAGTTGTTTCGAAAAGCGGCCAACGCCTTTGAATTGGCTGCCGATCGCTGGCCCGATTCGGCATTGGAACAAGACGCACTGTTCATGCAAGGCGAAGCCCATTTTTTTGCCAACGACTACGTGATGGCCAATCGCGCCTACGAGACGCTGCTCAATCGCTATCCGGGCACCGACAAATTGGACCTGGTAGAAAGACGGCGGTTTGAAATCGCCCAGTACTGGTTGGAACTCAATCGCCAAAAGACCAACCTGGGGGTGAAATGGGCTGTTGGCGATCCGAAGCGGCCGACGTTTGATCTGGCCGGGCAAGCGCGGCGAATCTTGCACCGCATTCGACTGGACGATCCGACCGGAAAGATCGCCGACGACGCCACGCTGGCGTTGGCCAACGCGTTTTTCGAAGCCGGCCAGTTTGCCGATGCTGCCGACGCCTACGAGGATCTACGGCGAACCTATCCCGCCAGCCCGCATCAATTTCACGCCCACCTGTTCGAATTGCGCTCGCGACTGGCCAGTTACCGCGGACCAAAATATGACGGCACGGATCTGAATAAATCGGACGAGTTGATGAAGGCGATCGTAAGTCAATTCCCCAACGAAGCCGACGGAGAACAGGAATATCTGCGGCGCGAAGCCGGCCGGATTCGCAATTTGCTGGCCGAACGCCAGTGGTCGGTTGCCACGTACTTTGAAAACCGCGGTGAGAACCGGGCGGCCATCCATTACTACGAACAACTGGCGCAAAACTATGGCGAAACCGAATACGCCGAGGAAGCGTCTCAGCGCGTCGCCAGTCTTACGGGAAAACCTCCGGTGCCCCCGCAAAAGGTCCCGTGGCTGGTCAACTTGTTTCCGGAAAAAGAACGTAACAAGCCGCTGATTGCCACCGGCAACAACGAATCCATTTTGCGATAACCCAATCGTGCTAATCAGCTTACAACGCAGTCGTTCGATGCACCTGGCAGTGAACCCACTGGTTTGGGGACTGGTCGCGGTCACCGGCTTCTCGCTGATGGGTTGCAAGGCATACCAGGTCGGTTCCCCATCACTGCACCGTTTTGACGTCAACTCAGTCCACGTTTCCATCTTTGAATCGGATTCGTATCGACGGTTCCTGGGCCAGCGGCTGACCGAGTCGGTGATCAAAGAAATCGAGCTTAATACGCCATATCGCATTTCATCGGCTGATTTGGCCGATAGTTTCTTGACGGGTCGCATTATCCGCGATCAGAAACGTGTGTTGATCGAAACGACTAACGACGATCCCCGTGATATCCAGGCGACGATGCGGGTGGAAGTGACCTGGAATGACCGATCCGGCGTGCCGCTGATGCAGCGTCAGCTGTTGCGGATCAAGCGAGACGTCGATTTCGTCCCCGAAGCAGGTCAATCGCTGACCACGGCCCAGCAAGAGCTGATCGATCGCATCGCCCGCGACATTGTCAACCAGATGGAAGCTCCGTGGTAACGTGGAGTATTAGTTGTCAGCCATTGGACGTCAGCGTCCGCGGCTGAAGTCCCCTAGGATTGGCAACTATCTGCCGACGCTTGCTCGCGGAACCGGCATTCATTTACGATGCACGTTTTGCCGTCGCCCGTTTAGAATTGGCCCGCCGTGGAAAGAGTTCAAGACACGTATGCCGAATGTTTCGCCATGTCGTACGCCCGGCTGATCGTGACCGCGGCCGACTCGTATTGGCTGGCAATGGCGGCCGGTGAGTTTTGCGG
>JBFILF010000562.1:0-3139 GCA_041599835.1 Pirellulaceae bacterium | reverse complement strand
CCTGAGGCATGTTGATGCCGACCTTGCCCCCGACACTGCTATCGACTTGAGCTAACAATGTAGTGGGTATTTGCAGCAATTTGACGCCGCGAAAATAGGTGGCCGCCACAAACCCGGCCAAGTCGCCGACAACGCCTCCACCTAGCGCGATGACCAGCGTATCGCGATCCGCGCCAGCTTCGAACATCTCACCTAAGATTCGACGATACTGGTCGAACGATTTCGATTGTTCGCCCGGTGGTATGTAAAAAGTCGAGGGGCGGTGAGAATCCAATTGCTGCAATACTGGTTCGGCGTATATCTTGCCAACTTGGGTATCCGTGATCACGCAGGTCGAGGAAACTTGATCCGGAATGAATCCCTTAAGTTGCTTGATCAACCCTGGCGCAATCGAGATGGTATACCGTTGGTGAGGCAATTCGACTTCGACGGTGGATACCGGCACACATCCGCCTTTGTTTTGGATGCTGATTCCTAGGCTTGCACGGGAATCTTATTATCGAGATCGAGTGGCAATTGACGAGCAGGCAACCCCATGGAACATGACGATCTATTTCGACTGATCATGTTGGCGGGCATTGTCACCGTGCTGCCGATCGGCTTGTATCATCGATTGCAGTCCCAGAAAACTCGTGAGAAATTAGACCGGCGGCAAGAGGGGCTGCTGGTTTTGTTAACGCTTCGTCCGCTTGCGCTGGTGCGGATGATTGGCGTGGCAGCCTGGTTGATCAATCCGCAGTGGATGTCGTGGTCCGCCGTGGGATTGCCCGTTTGGATCCGCTGGTGCGGTGTGGGATTCGGCGTGGCTGCCGCGGGATTATTGGTGTGGGTTTTTCGGGCACTGGGCCAGAATATCACCGATACCGTCGTCACTCGAAAAAATCATTCGCTGGTCACCACGGGGCCATATCGCTGGGTCAGACACCCGTTTTACCTGGCCTTTGCCTTCGCCATCACCGCCGATTCCCTGGTCACCGCCAATTGGTTCTTGGCCGTAACGGGTGCGTTGGCGTTCCTGCTGATTATGATCCGAACAGTCCGCGAAGAAGAAAACCTAGTGAAGCGGTTCGGCGACGATTACCGCCGTTACCAGCAGACCACCGGAGCGCTGGTTCCCCGGCTGCGACGGTCCGGCGGCCAAGTGTAGAATCGGGACTTAAACCGCAAGACCGGTTGTTTATCGGTGGCGTTTAAGCACCCGATTGAATTTCGTTTACCGCCAGCAGACAGCGAAGCGCAATAAAAAAACCGCGACAGGACCAACGGGTCCGTCGCGGTTTTCGTATAAGATCCTCCAGCGGATTTGCAGCGATGGGAGCTGCTGGGAGACAGGCGAGGGTCGGACGTGCTAAGCACTAGCCACTTAATGACCCGGGCCTACCCTGTAATTGGTCCCTCAGCCGTAAATGCCGGAGGTATCTGATCCTCGTATATTGTAGCTCATGAATTCGAAAAACCGGACACTTTCTTCTTCGACCAGATCGTCGCCGAAGTTTGTTCGAATTCGAAGATTGCCAATACTGTTTCAATCCGAGGTGTTATAGGCCAACGTTCGCGGCTGGTCCAGACCATTCGCCACGGCCAAAAAAATGGCCCGCGGCGAGTCAGTTTTTTGGCGCGCGTTTTGCCCTCAGTTCCAAAATCACGCTTTTTGGCTGAGCGCCGGCGGCCTCCGTCACTGGCATCGCATATTCCACCAGTTGCCGCAACTCAACTTTATTCAACAATCCGCGTCGTTGAGCCTCGGCCCGCTCCTCGCGCCAGCTCGGTCCTTTGACGGCCAACAAGCGACCGACAGACGACCAATGCGGTCGAAGCCACGTGCAAAGTTTCCACAGCGGTCCGACTGCCCGTGCCACACAGCAGTCGAAATTAAGATCTTGAAGTATTTGCTCCGCACGATCGTGCATCACCGCTACCGGCAAATGAAGCGCCGTGACAAACTCGTCAAGCAACCGGGCTTTTTTGGCAACAGACTCGCTGAGCGTTACATTCAGATCGCTGCGTAAAACCGACAAAACAATCCCAGGCACTCCACCACCGCTCCCGATATCCAAAACGTCGCGATCCGGCTGGATACAAGCGGCAAGTTGCACGACGTCAACGACGTCACGCGCCACAAACGTTCGGTAGTCGGTGTGGCGAGTCAGGTTGACATGCCGGTTGGCCGCCCACAACAGCTGGCAATAATCGACGAGCTTCTCGGCGCTTTGCGGCTCAATCTGGATTTGGAATTCGTCCAGGGCGCTGGCCAAGGTGTTTGGCGGACTCATCACGACAGGCCAACCACAGAAACCCAGATTTGCATTGGCAACCCGGTTTGCGTCGCATCGAAATCCTGTATCGGACGCTCCAGAAAATAACGCGTGACGTGAAAATAAATCGGTACGGCAAAGCAAATGGAGGCGATCCGATCCAACACACCCGTATGTCCCTGGACCAATGAACCGTGATCTGATTTGACGCCACGGTCGCGTTTGATAGCGGCAATGGTCATGCTGCCGGACGCCCCCATCACCGCAATGATCAGGGCCATGCAACCGGATCCGATCACTTGAAACGGCGTGACCGGCAGGAAAATTTGGATCAAAACGCCGACTACCGCCGCCACGCACGCGGCGCCCAGCAATCCTTCCCAGGTCCGTGTGGAATGCACCCGCGGCGCAATCACGTGGCGCCCCACGGTCCGATCAAACACGAAATGCATTAATTCGCTGATCTGAACTATGATCACCAGGTACAACAGCAGTCCGCCTTTGAATCCCGGCCAGTTCATCCAGCTCTGCGTTTCGGAATCCCACGTCCGCAAATCGTCCAAGGTCAGCAGAGCTGGCGCGTGACTCATGGCATAGACGCAGATCAACAACCCAAATTGGATTTTGGCACTGCGCTCCAAAAAACGTTCTTCGTCGCCGGCAAAGGCAATCCGTGCGGCGATAAATAGCGATCCGTATACGGGAATGACGATCGAATAAAACTCGTACCAGCCCAACCCAACCAATACGTATTGCATCGGCGTCAATACGAGAATCACCCAGAACAACGTGCGGTGATCGCCGGGCCGGGTCGGTGTCAACGTGATAAACTCACGCAGCGCGTAAAATGAAACCAGCCCAAAAAAAATAACCGTCACCACCTT
>JBFILF010000561.1:0-3142 GCA_041599835.1 Pirellulaceae bacterium | reverse complement strand
GCGGATGAAGGCGTGGAGACGAGAACCAAGTGCAAATATTTATGAGCGATTTTTCGCGCTCGGTCCCTCGCCCGTAGTCTGATACTTGCCGACAAACCCGCGATCGATGTGGTCCTTTAATCGCCAGCACCAGCGGCCGAGGAACGTGAAACCGTGGTACTCGGCCAGTGCTCGGCCGTCGCCCAGATTCAGCAGTTTGAGAAAATTGCGTTGCGGCTTGAATTTCACCAACTTGCCACCAGAAATGCTTCGATTCAAATTTCGCCACAAAACCGGTGCCTGCCGCACGGCGTACACGCCTGCTTTGGGGGATGGACATTGCTTAATGCTGCCGCAGTCGCCAACGACAAACACCCGGTCGTCGCCAGTCGATTGCAAAGTTGGTTGGGTCGTCAAGAACCCGTTAGGGTCTCGCGGCAAATTGATGCGGCGCAGCAACTCGGTCGCTTCGGCTGCTCCGGCCCAGATGGTGACGTCAGTTGGAAAGACGGTGCCGTCGGCCGTTGTTATGTCCGCCTCTGAGACCAACGTCACTTGTTGATGGTCGGCCGTTTGAATGCCCACAGCAGCCAATTCCGTCGCCACGCGGCGTTGGGATTTGGGCGACAAACCGGATCCAATACGATCGGCGGTGATTATCCGGATCTTAAACGGCTGATCCCCAAAATCGCGTTTCAGTCGCTGATGCAAACAGGACGCAATTTCGATGCCCGCCACGCCGCCACCAACGATGCTGATGTGCCTCGTTTTGGTGGAACGCTCATCGGTGCCGGCCAAAGCATGTTGTAATCGCGCCACAAACGTTTGCATCGGCTTGGTCAGGACAACCAGCGCCGACTCGGCGATCTCGACACCGCGGGTGGTCGGTTGTGAACCGACGCCGATTGACAACCAATCGTAATTCAGGGGCGGCCGGTCAAAAAAAGTCACTTGGCGATTGTCCGTGTCGACGTGCTGCACTCGACTAATACTCAATTCCACTCCAGCCAGATCGCATAATGCCGAAAGATTGATTTCCATATCCTGGTGATCGTATTGGCCGCTGAGTACGCCTGGCAGCATCCCTGAATAAGTGGCAAAGGGAAAATCAGAAATGCATACCAGTTCCGCATGAACAATCGGCTGCCGCCGCCATTGCTGCAGGATATGCACGTTGGTATGCCCGATCCCCAAAAGTACAATGCGAAAGGGTCGTGAATTTTTGGTCATGCAGTTTGACAATCGTTATCACAGTTGGCCACAAATGCTAACACCGATCTCGAACCTGGTTAATTCGCAGTAGGGCACTTGATTCACCCTCGCAGGGCATCGCATTTGATCACGGAACAGCAACGATTGACAGGTGCTCGAGGCAACTCATGGACGATCGTCCAAATTGCTTGCTTATGGGCAATGTTGGGCCTGCTGTGCTGGTCCCCGCCACCCAACGTCAACGAAACCTATTACTTGACCAAGGCCAAGCATTTTTGGGACCCGGGCTGGTGTCCTAACGATTTGTTTCTGAATTCGGCCAATGCGCACTGGGTGTTTTACAGCGTCGCGGGTTGGCCGTCGTTGATTTTCTCACTGGAGACCTTCGCGTGGATAGGACGCATCACCAGCTGGCTGTTCGTTTCGGTCAGTTTAATATGGCTTGCGAAAGCGGTGTTTGATCGCAGCTGGCTGGCGCTGGCGACCGCCCCTCTGGTCGTAGTTATTAATCGCTACGGTCACTTGGCTGGTGAGTGGTTCGTCGGTGGTTTCGAAGGCAAATGTTTTGCGTACGGGTTCGCCTTTCTGGCAATTTCCGCACGGCTGTCGGGGCGGAGGTGGCTGATGTGGCCGACTTTGGGCTTGGCCATGGCATTTCACGTGTTGGTTGGCGGCTGGATTACGTTGGCGGTGATGGCAGCGGAGATGGTGGCGGTCTTTCGGCCGTCTCCATTTGGTCAACGATTCAGTCGCGCAGAATTCCCTTGGATTGCGATTGGCGGGGCTTTGGCATTGGCCGGTATATGGCCCGCCGCCGTGCAGAATTTGGGCACTGATCCGGCGACGATCGTCGAGGCCAGCCAGGTACAAGTCCTATGGCGGCTGTCCCATCACTTGTTGCTCACCAGCTTTCACCCCGAGCGTTACGTGGCATTTGCTTGTCTGGTTTGCGTGTGGACGTACCAAGCGGTTTCTCTGAGACGCCATCGCCAGGTAAGTTATTTGAACTACATTGCTTTGGGAACTCTGTTGATTGCCGTTTGCGGCGCCGCATTGTCGCTCGTTCCTGAAAGCGATTCAGAGTTGACCCAATGGAAACATCGTTTGTTGACTCTTTATTGGTTCCGAGCCGCCGATGTGATGGTTCCGTTGGCGACCGGGTTCGGACTAATACATTTGTTTGTCTACGAGCCGCGCGGCGTTGCGTTGCGGGCGGTTGGACAGCTTGCGATTCCGGCGGCGATTGCCGGAGCAATGCTTGCGCATCTGGTTCAGTTCACTTCAGACGCGCGACCGCCCGCCGTTCAACAAAGCCGCCCGTTGACGGGGCCCAAAGCCGCCGGCGCCTATTACCTTTATCAGGAATGGGTCACGACGTGCCGCTGGATTGACGCCAATACGCCGGCTAACGCGGTGTTTCTGACGCCGGCTGAACAGCAAACGTTCAAGTGGTATGCAGGGCGAGCTGAAGTCGCCAGCTGGAAAGACATGCCACAGGACGCCCGTTCGATATGCCAATGGCGCGACCGAATTCGCCGCATTTACCTACAACCGGCGCAGGCGGAGTTTGGATTGTTGGTGCATTTGAACAGTGAGTTAATCGCACTGGCCGACGATTTTGGCGCAACGCATCTGGTCGTTGATCGCCAAAACCTGACTGCGCGCGACGAGATCAATTACCCGGTCGGTTTTCGGCAAATTTATCCCGGCAAATCCAACGACACTACTCAGTATGTCGTGTTCCAACTCGTGGAATGAGGCGATGCTTGACCTGTCCAACCGCGTTGGCTTGCTTTAAGGCATCATTCACCAACGATCGGTGTCGTCGCGAAAAAGACAGCATTGCAAAACGGCGTCAAAAAACACGGCGCATAACCAAAAATTGTTTGATTTTTACAGCGACCGGGATCAGTTATTATAACTCTCTGATGTTTTAGCTGATCAAATCACT
>JBFILF010000560.1:0-3146 GCA_041599835.1 Pirellulaceae bacterium | reverse complement strand
GAGTCCAGACTTACTGACCGCATCAAAAATCATATCGCGGCGGGCGAGCAGCGTCGACCGAGGAGCGTGCGCGTTGGGGCGATTCACCAGCCGGTTACCGCAAATTGGCTTGAGCCGCGGCCAATCGGGCGATCGGCACTCGAAATGGCGAGCAGCTGACGTAATCCAGGCCGATGCGGTGGCAAAAATCCACCGAGTCCGGGTCACCCCCGTGTTCGCCACAAATGCCAATCTTCAAATCGGGTTTTGCTTCTCGTCCCTTCACGACACCGGTTTCCACCAGCTGGCCGACACCCGACTGGTCGATGGAGACGAAAGGGTCGACGTGCAACACGCCTTGTTCAAGGTATTCGGGCAAAAAGCTGGAGATGTCATCGCGACTAAAGCCAAATGCCATTTGGGTCAGGTCGTTAGTACCAAAGCTGAAAAAATCCGCGTGGCGGGCAACTTCGTCGGCCGTCAGCGCCGCGCGTGGGATTTCGATCATCGTGCCGATCAGAATGTGCAGCTTGCCGGTGACCTTTTTGGCCTGTTTGACGCGCGCGATCGTTTCTTCAGCCAGTTGCCGCAAGATCGACAGTTCGCGATCGGTGCCGACCAACGGGATCATGATCTCAGCACGCGCATCGATTTTTTTCGATTTGCACTTGATGGCCGCCTCGACGATGGCCTGAACTTGCATATCGAGGATCTCGGGATAGGTGATACTCAAGCGGCAACCGCGGTGTCCCAGCATCGGGTTCATTTCGTGCAATTGTGCCACGCGTCGCTTAATTTTGGCCGGGCTGACGCCCAAATCTTTGGCCACCTGACCTTGCGATTTGGGATCGTGCGGCAGAAATTCGTGCAGCGGCGGATCGAGCAATCGGATGGTGACCGGCAGACCGTTCATGGCCTTAAAGATCCCCTCGAAATCCCGCCGCTGAATGGGCAGCAGTTTTTTGAGAGCTTTCCGCCGATCCGATTCGTTCTCCGCGATGATCATCTCGCGCATGGCGGTGATTCGATCTTCTTCAAAAAACATGTGCTCAGTGCGGCACAGGCCGATGCCCTCGGCGCCAAACTCGCGGGCTCGTTTGGCATCTGATGGATTGTCGGCGTTGGTGCGAACCTGTAATCGCCGATGTTGATCGGCCCATTTCATGATGGTTTTGAAGTCGCCGGACATTTTTGGTTGGACGGTTGCCAGTTCACCCAAAATCACTTCGCCGGTGGTGCCGTCGATGGAAATCGTGTCTTTGTGGGTTAGCGTGCGGCCAGCAACTTTGATCTTGCGGCCTTTTTCGTTGATTTCAATTTCGCCGGCCCCGGCCACGCAGCAGCGCCCCCAACCGCGGGCCACCACCGCCGCATGACTGGTCATCCCACCGGTGCTGGTCAGGATGCCGGCGGCGCAATGCATGCCGTCGATGTCCTCCGGGCTGGTTTCGGTACGCACCAGCAAGACGCTTTCACCGCTGGCCGCCCGCGCAACGGCTTCCTCGGCGGTGAACGCCAGTTTACCCACCGCGGCGCCCGGCGAAGCCGGCAAGCCGCGCGTCAAAACCGTCGCGGTTTTTTTGGCTTGCTGGTTAAAGCTTGGCAACAACAGTTGAGTAAGATCGCCTGCCGGGATGCTCAATAGCGCGGTTTTCTGGTCAATCAGTTTTTCCTTTACCATGTCGCAAGCAATTTTGACGGCGGCGGCGCCGGTTCGTTTGCCCGTGCGGGTTTGCAGCATGAACAGTTTTCCGCGCTCGATCGTAAACTCGATGTCTTGCATGTCGCGATAATGCTGCTCGAGGATTCCTTTGATGTCCAACAGTTGCTTGTGGACCGCTTTGTTCCATTTGGGCATTTGGCGTACCGGTTGCGGCGTGCGGATGCCAGCCACAACATCTTCGCCTTGCGCGTTGACCAAAAACTCGCCATAAAACTTGTTCTCGCCGGTCGATGGGTCGCGGGTAAACGCCACACCCGTTCCCGAGTCGTCACCCATATTGCCATACACCATCGACTGGACGTTGACCGCCGTGCCGTTTAACCCGCGAATGCCCTCGACCCGTCGATAGCTGATTGCCCGCGGTGCATTCCAGCTTTTGAACACGGCTTCGATAGCCAATTCCAGCTGTTTGAACGGATCCTGGGGGAAGGGTTTGCCCGCATGTTTTTTGACGACTTTTTTGTATTCGTCGCACAGCTGCTGCATCCCTTCCGTCGGCACGTCGGTGTCGAGTTTGGCCTTGTATTTCTTTTTGATTTTTTCAAACGTCGCCTCAAAATAATGGTGGTCGACGTCCATCACCACGTTGCCGTACATGTTGATCAAGCGGCGGTAAGCGTCGTAGGCAAACCGAGGGTTGGCCGTCGCCGCGGCCAGTCCTTTGACCGATTGGTCGGTCAGCCCCAGATTCAGCACCGTATCCATCATGCCCGGCATGGAAATCGCCGCCCCACTACGGACCGAAACCAACAGCGGGTTTTCGGCGTCACCGAATTTCTTTTCAAGTTCTTTTTCCAAGCGGCCAACATAGTCATGCACGGATTCCATCAAACCGCCAGGCAGCCGCTTTTTCGATTGATAATACTGATCGCAGACTTCCGTGGTGATGGTAAAGCCCGGTGGGACCGGCAATCCGATGCCGGTCATTTCAGCCAGGTTGGCACCCTTACCGCCCAAGATTTCTTTGCCGACTCCGCGGCCTTCGGTGCGGGACTGGCCGAAATAATAGATCATCTGAGTCTTGCGGGAGGACGCCCGGCCATTGGTGCTGGGGACTTTACCGTCGCCAGTAGTCGTCTTTGATTTTTTTGTCAGCGTCTGACTCATAATTGTTGGTTTCCCTGAAGCTAGATTCCGAATATGGAATTTGATTTGCGTTGTCAGATCCAACCCGCGGCAATGCGCACGGCTGTTTGAGTGGAGTCATTGTATCGAGTCGCCGAAAATTGAACGAGGTGAGGCTATTTCGCTACCGGTAAGGCACGTCACTTTAACCGTGGCTAATGGGGACGATTTTCGTTCAAGCGAGAATTGCGATTGCAACGGGCGGGCCTGTAGGCTGTTGGGTTGTTACCGGCTCTCAACCGAGCAACCCGACCCGCACATCACAAACATTGGTTCCCGTGGAATGGAATCTCCGATTACGTCGGCCAAGATTAGCGAT
>JBFILF010000559.1:0-3152 GCA_041599835.1 Pirellulaceae bacterium | reverse complement strand
TGGATTTGTTGGAAAACCGTTTGCAGCCAACCACCAAACGCACGTCAGGCCAGTAAACCAGCGAACCTCGTCTGCCACGCCAGTTGCCGCGCCAACCACGGCGCCAAACATTACACTCCAGTTGGTCCAAGCCCGACAACTGGAGCAAAAGGGAGACCTGGCAGGCGCTGCACAAGTCTTGAGAGATATGCTGGACCGCCATGGCGAGAACAAGGAAGCGCTACATCGCCTGGCCGTCGTAATGGACAAGCAGGGATCGCCCCAGCAGTCGCAGGCTTTCTACCAGCGGGCCTTGGCGTTATCGCCCCACGATGAGGAAGTACTTTGCGATTTCGGATATAGCTATTACCTGCAGGGCAACCTGGCCCAGGCCGAACACTATTACCAATTGGCTTTGAATTCAGAACCGAGTTTTCAGCGAGCTCATAATAACCTTGGCCAGTTGTTGGCGCGGACCAAGCGACCCGAAGAAGCATTGCGACATTTCCGGTATGCAGGATGCACGGAGGAGCAAGCCAATTCAAATTTGCAGTTCGCGCTGGCCACTAACGAAAAAGCCCAAGGGACTGCACCGGTAGCGGCAACGGCCGCTCTACCCCGATCCATTCCCGAGCTGCCGCGTCTTCCTGTCGCCGCGTCTAATACACCGGTTGCCGTCGGGCCGCCGCCCATCCAGCCGCCTCTCGACGTGGAGGTACCGGTGGTGTCATCGGCTCACGCTAATTTGGAAATGCCGGCCAAGTTGCCGTTGGCCGGGCCGCCGTTGCCAGATCGTTCGGTGCCAACCGCCGTTCCGGTGACTCCGCCCAGCCGTCAATCAGCTCCGACGGAAGTCGATCCGCCAAAACTGGTGGAGAAAAAGCCAACCAACACAAACGCCGTACCGCGGCGCAACGACGCACCATACCCGCGAACCGCTTCGGCTATCCCCAGCAAGTCAAATCTGTCTCGTCCATCATTGACACGCCCCGTCCTTTCGCGACCGGCCAACGTGGAATACGAAAAAGTGGAATTCGAAAAACCAGTAACCCGGTCACGGTCAACGATGCCGAACCTCTTCAAAACGGTTTCTAATCCATATTTGAGCCAGCGATCACCACATACAACCAACAGTGCGCACCTGCGCACCAGTGGCGCAACGAAGGCAACCGCGGTCAACAATGCGCAGGATCGGCTAAACGGGGCCGCACCGGCCAGTGGTTGGTCGAGCCCGCAAAAGACTCAATTTGACCTGGTCGACTATCAATCGGGTGGGAAGGCTGCGCGACCGAATCAAACCGCAGCGCCAATCACAAATCAGGTCGCAATGCCGCAGCGGCGGCGACCGGTCGCCACAGGCCAACCGTCCGCGCAGCCATCGCCGCAGTCTACTGGCGGCAAATTCCTGTTGCAGGTCAACCATTCGAAACAGCCGGGAGACGACGAGTATTTTGGTACTTTGCCGCAATCGCCTTCGGTTGACGAAAACTCGAAACCGGTGACATTTTCTATCGGTGATCAGAAATAGGGCGAGGATTCGCTGAGTGGTCTTTCCTTGGCAAACACCAGATGTTTTCGATTCGTTAGTATTTACCGACCGTGGCATCCACGATCCGGCGGGACGCTGCTTTTTACACAACAGCGATTCGTTTTTTGGCGGTTAAATCCGGTTTCAGGCCAAGTTAGAATGTAAAAAGTGGGCCCGCGTCCACAAGGCCGAATCGTCGTCTGATATTTTTTGGGGGATTATTAAATGTCGGTTGAAGATCAAATTGCTTCTTTGGAAGACCGCATCAGCAAGCTGGAGGAACAGCTTAATTTCCGGCTATTGTTAGTCGGCCTGGCCGCCTTGGGCGCCGCCCTGGTCGCAATTGCCTCATTCTTCATCTAGTTTTGGTTGACCGAGTCGACCTGATTGTACTCCGACCACGTCGGGACGCAGATTGCGTAGACAGTTGATTTTTTGCAGCTCCCGTTGCGTAAATTCCGGTTGTAACGTGGGCGGCCGTTTTAATTGAGGTCGCTTACATTCTTGTGACGGAACTTTTGCCGTTCCCGTCTCGTCTGTATTTCCATCATGGCAACATTGCGCGCCACTGATGGCAAGTTGAATGTCAGTTTCGCTGCTGCCTTCATGCCGCTATGTGATCATCGTTTGGCGCGTAACGTTATCGCCATAAAAACGTTATGTCTATAAAACTTCGATCGGACCTGCCGCAGCTGCGCCGGGGTCGATTGAACGGGTACACAGGCAAGGAGAAGCGACAGTGAAACGGTTTGCATGTTGGTTGTTGGTAATCCTCGTTTTGTCTCCTGCCAATTTAGTTTTCGGCCAAGTCGCCAATGATTTGGAAGCCGGCCGCCAGGCATTGCAACAGGGCGACTTGGAAACGGCTCAACGGTTGCTCGAGTCAGCCGCTCAAAACCTGCCGGAATCCGTCGAAGCCCAATTGTCATTGGCGGATTGCTACTTGAAACTCGGCTTACTGGATCGGGCGCTGACGCAGTACCGCGCCGTGTTGAAGCTGTCACCCGAACATGCCCAGGCCAATGCAGTCGTCAACGCATTGACGGATCGTTCGCTGGGGTTCCAACAACAGATCAGCGCCGCCCGAACAATGATTGAAATTGGCGCCTACGCCGAAGCCATTTCATTATTGGGTAAAACGATCCAGCAGCCGTGGGAGCCACAACAACGCGACGCGGCAATTCTGTTGAAGTTGGAAGCTCAATTGTGGCTCGGCAAACGCGCAGACATTATCCCGCAGGCACTGCAACTGATTCAGCGCAATGAGGATCCAGCGGTCACGGGACCGGTGCGCATCATCCTGGCGCTGGCCCAACTGCAGGCAGCCGAAAACAACCTGGATAGTTTGAAGCAAGCGGCCACCTTGGTCCAACAGGCGGGCGGCGTCGACGAACCGTGGGCCACGCGGGCAAAACTTGTCACAACATTTTTGGCGCTTCAGCAAACGGACATGCCGGCGGACGCTTCAAAAGATTTGGCGGAACCCTTCTCCCACATCCCTGCATCCGGCTTTCGCAACTGGGCCGAACTACACGCCGCCCGCCAATTGCTGCACGCCGCCCAGCGATTGGTGGGACAAAACGCCGAACGACGGGCCCTCGAGCTAGTCTGGCCCATGGTTAGTGTTCAACCGCTGCCCGATCAC
>JBFILF010000558.1:0-3158 GCA_041599835.1 Pirellulaceae bacterium | reverse complement strand
GGCGATCAAATCCGTCGATGCTTGCAGCGCATGCACGAACAAAACCCTTTAGCCAGCGGATTTGCGCAACAGGAAATCGAGAATCACTTTCTTTATCTGGAGACCAAGGAATTATTCGAGTTCGTGCTGCAGCAATTGATTCAGGACAAATCGGTTCAGCGGCTGGGAAAGCTGTATGCGCTGGAAGGGTACGGACCGTCGCTTTCGGCCGGTGAAAAAAAACTGCTGGCAGATATTGTGCAACGTTACAAGTCCGCCGATATGGCACCGCCGTCGGTGAAAGAATTGCAAAAGGAAATCGTCAAAAATCGTCAATCCGTGCCACAACTTGTCCAGCTGGCGCGGGATCAGGGCGAATTGGTCCAGCTGGATGACCAACTGTTTATGCACCAGCAGACCGTGGACGGGATCAAGCGGCGATTGACTGAACTGATGAATGGCGGCAAGGGCATCACGCTTAGTGACATTCGCCAGCATTTGGGAACGACGCGAAAATATGCGGTTCCGTTGTGTGAGCACCTGGACGAAATCGGATTCACGCGTCGCGATGGCGATCTCCGGTTCCTGGGCAACCAGTAACGACGCCCATACCGTCAGGCCACCCAGGCTAAAACGCCTCCCAAACCAGTTTCCAGTGCTTGCAAGCATGCGGCGCAAGCAAGTGTTTTTAGCGAAATGTGATTACAAATTGCGTATTGGTTAAGCCTTTTGACCCACCCTCGCTTGTGTGTCGTGCTGGTATTTCTAAAACCTTTTCGCTTGTCGGTCTTGCAGTGATAGATGGAAAAACTGGGTGATTTGCTGTCGAGCTGAGTGAGTTGCCAGCGGATGTCAAAATTTAACAGCTAAATCGGTTGTAAGGATTAAACTTTTCCAGCTGATTGTGACGATCACATTTTCAACGTGACATGATCGGTCGCGGCGCGCAGCCGTGATGTTCAACACTCAGGGAGGATTTGGAATGCGTCGGTTCTTACTTGCGACGCTACTGGCGATCTCACTAAGCAGCAACGTTGGTTGTATTTTGCCAATCTATGATGCTGACCCGGCCGTCCGAGCGAAACAACTGATTTATACCGCTGAAGACTTGCGTTCCATGCGTAACGAATGGCATCGTTTCTGGTTCCTCGATCAGCCGGACCACCAGACTCCGTATCGAGTTCACGGCGGGATTCTGTAGTCCAGTCATAATAGCTGGATTGCCAATTCCGTCCGCCGGCTCGAGGGAGGGGTTCCTCCATCACCGATTTAAATCATAAACCACCGGAAGCCCGGTGGTTTTTTTTGTGCATAGCACTGTCCCCAACGAATTTGGGTGCTCGACCGCCCGAGTGCCGCGCGACTTCGGTCGATTTGCTTCCGTTTGATGCCAGCCAGGAGCGCGGATTATAGGGGAGAAACCGAGCAATTCGGGTGCCTGTCCGGCGAATAAGAAATAAAGCATTTTGCCTTGGGATTCCGCGCTCTACGATTTAAGACGGTGTCAAGGCGAAACTGGGAGACGATGTTGAATCGGGTATACATCACGGAACCCATTACCGATGGCATGCGATACGTGCTGCCTCCGCGGGATTTAGGTTCATACCGTCATTTTGGCTGGGCTCTGATCCTGTTCGGGCTGGTGGGCGTCGCATTTATGCTGATGTGGATTTCGATCCCGGCGGCGGCCGCCTTTCAAATGCTGGGCCAACAGAATATGGCCGGTTTGCTTCTGGTCCTGTTTGCGACGTTTGGACTGTTGGGCTTGTATCCGACCGCGAAAATTTTTCTGCTTGGCATTTTCGTGGTCTTGAACAAAACTCAGTGTGTTGTTGAACTGCGTCGAAACACTTTGACATGCATCGAAAAACTGGGCTTTCTGAATTGGGGCCGCAGTTGTAATACGAAAAAGATTCAACGATTTGAATTGAAACAAGCGTCGCAGACCGTCGACCACGATGATGATAATGTGTCTGCTCCGTTTGCGAATTCAGACTGGTTGGCGATCAGAGCGATCGGACCGAAATCGAGTGGTTTTGTTATTGCGCCGGCGTATCCACGCGCGGTTATCGAATCGCTGGTGAAGGATTTGGCCGCTGAGCTGGATCGCGAGCGCGTCGGCGGTCATGCCCCGGTCGAGTGGGGAGCTGCCGACTCAGGTTCGTCAGCGATTGTCAAGCCAATCGAAGTTGTCGACCGCAGCCAGGACGAGGAGCTTGACGAGATCGTTTACGAAAAACCGGTGGACACAAACATCCAAGTTCACGATCGACAAGGCCAACTGGCATACGAAGTGCCTCCGGCCGGGGTCTGGAAGGGTTCCAAGGGACTATTCTTTTTCAGCCTTTTATGGTTTGGGATTGTCGGTGCCATTACCGTCGGCATGGTCGCGGGTTTTATAAGTGATCAACCAGGATTCTGGGAAGTCGTTGGAGCGTTGGCGTTCATGGCGATTTTCTGGCTGGCCGGGGGAGTCATGCTGGTTGCGGCGCTGAACATGGGTACGCGAAGCGTGATGATCGGGGTGCTGGACGACCAGCTGTTTATCCAACGCACGTCGATGTTTGGCAAAAAATGGCTGGAATATCGCCGAGACGACATTGCCGACATTGTGGTTGGGCCCAGCGGTATGGAAGTGAACGATCGCCCAGTGATGGAATTGCAAATCCATACCCAATCCGCAAAGAGGCAGGGCTTGCTTTCGCAGTTGACTCGCGATGAACTTCACTGGCTGGCGTCGCAATTGCGACAAGCATTTCAGATCACCAACAACAAGAATCCAATCAACACGGCGCGGTCCACTACAAAAAACGCTGAACCAGTCGCGCCGGAATCGACGGATATCCAAGTTCAAAACACGTACCGCGAGCTGACGATGGCTGTTCCGCCACTCGGGATGGGCAAATCCACTGGTCTGTTCATCGGCGGCCTCGCATTGGCCGTGACCGCGGTGTGTGTCGGCTGGTTTTTTGGCAGCGACCTGTTCGTGTTGATGATTGCCGCAACACTGCTAGTGATTGGACTGGCGATGGTTGGCGGCTGGATCATATACGTTTCTCGAAAATTCGAAATTCATGCCGATGCCACGCGGCTTTTGGTTAATCGTTCCGATCGCTTTTCTAAAAAACAATTCGAGATCGCCGCTCGCGACATCGCCTGGATCGATATTCAACCCAGTG
>JBFILF010000557.1:0-3162 GCA_041599835.1 Pirellulaceae bacterium | reverse complement strand
GTCACAGCGGATCGGAAATAAGTTGGGAATTGGCGGGCGTTTAATGTGCGCAGTGCATGCGCGTGTTTCGCCAGGATGCCTGAGCAGCGATTCCGGCCCTCATCCTCTGCGCTGTGCGCGGGTCTCCCGACCCCGCACTTGTCTGCGCTGTGCGCGGGTCTCCCGACCCCGCACAACGTCTTCAATATGCAGCGAGGTCGTGAGACCTGCGCCGAGCGCGAATGCGGCGAGGTCATGAGACCTCCGCCGAGCGCGAGAACGCAAGCAGAGATTTCGGCCCTCATCCGATCCGCCTTCGGCGGACCACCTTCTCCCCGAGGGAGAAGGCTGACGTTTGCCTCGGGGAGAGGGCAATGACGTAAAGCGAGCGTGAAAATCGAACAGGCCGAGCAGATACTATTCGTCGAGCGTGGCGGAAATGATTTGCTCGAACTGTTTACGCAGTTTTTCGTGGGCAGCTCCCGTTGCTGGACCTGAAAATCCGGTGTAAATCGCTTTGACCCGGTTCGCCCCATCCAAAAAAATCATCGTTGGGTAGGAACGGATTTTGTCGAGAACGGGCAACACTTCGCTCGCCAGTTTCTTATCCGACGTTCCCGCGATCAGGATCGGATATTTCGTGTTCGTCCGTTCCATGTACCGTTTGACTTGTTGCACGTCGCGATCGAATTCGCCGGTTAATTCAAAGGCCAGGCCGACAATCGACAGTCCCTGATCCGAATATCGCTGGTGCAGCTCGCTTAAATACTCGCCCGCATCGTGACAATTGGGGCACCAGCTGCCAAATACTTCAATGATGCGGCACTTGCCGGCGAATCGTGGATCATCCAGTGTCACGATTTCGCCGTTCAGCATGGGAAACTTGAGGTCTTTCAAATCAACTTGGTCAGTCCACACGGTCTGCTGAAAGGCGTCCGGCAATTGGGCGTCGTTGTCCCTGACGGCCGACCACTGAGTTTGCCACCAGTTGCCGGAATGAAAGCTGCCTTTGATGGACTGATCAATCATGCTCGACGCTTCGAAGCGAAATGCGTGTGCACCGTCAAAACAAGTCAAAATCAATCGCCCATCGGCCACGCCGCCGGCCAGATACCGATAATCCCCAGTGGTCGTCAAAAAGGTGCCGGTGACGGCGTTGGTGTCGTCCGCTTTTTCAAAAATGGCAACCGCCGGATCTTCGTCGCCGTCAAACTGAACGGCCCAACGCCCCACATATCGATTCGGGTGCTCGTAACTTTCAGATTTTCGGCGAACCATTTTGGCCGGCACCGTAGCCCATTGGTCCTTGCCGCGGCGCTTCACCCATTCGCCCGTGAACTCGGTAAACCGCTGGTTGGCATGCAATGTTAATTTCGAGTCGTAGTGCGGGATCTCCAGCGTCAGCAATTTACCGACCAGCGAAGCCCGTGGCACGGTAATCCGTTCGGCGCCGTTGATCAGGTGCGCTATCCAATGGCGCCGTTCCGGGCGAAATTCAACGTCGAACGGCAATAAGGTTGTTTCGTCAACCGCCAAGCTGATGGTCCATTTTCCGCTGAGATCGAAAGGGGGATCAGTTTGAGCAGATACCGTCTTCGCCGCGAAACCCGTGACGAGCAAAATAATTAACAAGCTTTTCATCGGTTCATCCCATTGCGTTTTGCCGGGGGAAGCGGATTTGGATGTTTCAATACATTCTATCGTTTCACATGCGCTTCTTTTAATAAATATTCCCGAGCGGATTCGATTCAGCCCGTGATCGCCCGGAACCTCCGCCACGATTCGTTGCTCGCCGCGACGAGTCGGCAAAAACAGCCGATTCTCTAGTGAAAACTCGCGAAAAATCTAGCTTGACGCGCATTGCGTTGCTTGAGACTGTATGGCGAAATTTTGCAGTTACGGAATCGGCTTTCTGGAATGGGTGCACGATGAACAACCAACCAGCGACCAAGCTATCAGCGGCGGATCACAAACCGTCGCGCAAGCGACCGGCGCTATTTCGCGCTTTGGGTCACGCTGACCCGCCGGTCGAAATCCAGGAAAGTGGGCAACGATTCAGGCTGGTTCGCGTATTCAAACACGACTCATGGGCGGCGACAGCGCTGTACGACAACGGCGAGGAGCAAATTGTTTGCAAGTTCAATCGAGAACAACCAATCCTGTTTTTTCCCATGCGTTGGCTGGGTCGGGCCCTGGCGCGACGTGAAGCGAAAATGTTGGAACGCCTGGCAGATGTGCGCAATGTGCCGTGCGGCCGGTCACAGATATTTCAGGGCGGTCAAATCATAAAATCTGCGGTTGCCCACGACTTTATCGTTGGACAACCATTGAAACAGGCTACACATGTCGACGATTTGTTCTTCGATCGGTTTTGGGAATTGCTGGACGCAGTTCACCGGCGGGGCATCGCTTACGTGGATTTACACAAAGCGGAAAATGTGCTGGTCTGCGATCGCGGCCAGCCCCATTTGATTGATTTTCAGGTCAGCGTGTGGCTGCCGGACGTCTGGTTGTTGCGATGGGTATTGCGCAAACTGCAACAGATGGACCGTTATCATTATGCGCGGCACAAGTTGCACCGGCGACAAGATCTTTGTGATGCGGCAACGCGACGCATGGCCCAGCGGCCGTGGTTCATTCGAGCTCATCGCACGATTGCCCGGCCGTTGCGGAATGCCCGCCGCCGATTGTTGGTAGCGATTGGCATCCGCAGTGCAGGCGGCGCCGCGCACACCGAGTTGATGCCAGAAGAAGGGTTGCGCCGTGCCGCGTAGGGTCGTTGAGCTTGGAGGTTGGATTCAATTCAGGTCGCCCGACTTTTAAGTCTCTCATCACGTAGCAGAACTCGCCCGACTTCAGTTTCGTATCGCGCCACCTGCATCGGAAGATTTCACAGGAGGACACGGAGGAATCGGAGTTAAGAATTGTGATTCTCTCTGTTTACTGCGCGGCCTCCTGTCCAATTTCCTCTTCTTTCATCCTTCGCTTTTCGCTCATTCGTCCTTCGACTAGAGTCTCCAGCCTGAGTTTTCACAGGAGGACACGGAGGAATCGGAGTCAAGAATGATGTAGACCAAGAGAATCTCGTGAGCTATTCGAACCGCTCGCCTGCGGAATCGACGAAGATGAGGATTAGGAAAAAGCAAAGAATTTTGATTCTCTCTGTTTACTCCGCGGCCTCCT
>JBFILF010000556.1:0-3170 GCA_041599835.1 Pirellulaceae bacterium | reverse complement strand
GCCCGCCCAGGTCGAACGACGACGCGGCGTAGACCAACGAGCCTACCAGCGCGAACGTGACGGTTTCGTTGCCGCTTTCCCCGCGCGAGTTGATGTCGTCGATCATCAACTGGCCGTCTTCAGTGTCCGCAGCGGCGAGGGCAAACCGATCTGTGTGTTGACCAATTACGCAATGCACTACGTCGGTGGCGTGTCCGGAATTTCAGCCGATTACTGGGGGCATTTTTCTAGGGACCTGGCCAATAAGGTGATCCAATCCCCTCAACCTGCTGAGTCCGACTTTGTTGCCATGATGTCTCAGGGCACCAGCGGCGATCTGTGGTACATGGATTATTCACAGCCGCGACAAACGACGACTCCGGCCCGCTTTGCTTCAGAATTGTCCAGCATTGCCTTCGACGCTTACCAACAAATCACTTATCGCGACGACGTGGAATTAAAAATGGCCGAACACCGGATGACGATGGAACGTCGCCGGCCCAGCCCGGAGCGGTTAGCGTGGGCGCGCGAGTTGAACGCGGCGCGAGGCGACCGTCGCCCGCAAAATCGTCCCGAAGTGTACGCCGAACAAGCCGAGTGGATCGACCAGCATCCCAACGAGGAAATCGTGTTGCAGGCGATTCGCATCGGCCAACTGGGAATCACGGCAATTCCCCACGAGGTGTTCAGCATTACGGGCTTGAGCATCAAGGCCCAATCACCGCTGCCGGCAACGTTCAACATCGAGCTGGCCAATGGTGCGGCCGGATACATTCCGCCACCGGAACAGCACGAGTTGGGTGGCTATACGACTTGGCCCGCCCGCACTGCTGGACTTGAGGTTCAAGCGGAGCCAAAAATCATTGAGCGGTTGCTGAACTTGTTGGAGCAAGTGTCGGGAAAGCCGCGTCGGCCACTGGCAACCGATCTGTATCCCGAATCGATACGAGCCAATATTCGGCGGGCTCTTTCGCCAAAATAAAATCTACTCGTCCGTGATCGCCAAACGAGTAGGACGTTAATTCTCGTCGCGCAGTTCGAAAACGATTGAAATGGTCGCCCGCACTTCTTGTTCACCCGTCGCGACGGGCACGCTTCCGGCGGCTTCGACCGCCATGGCGCGACCCATTATTTGAGGACGGGGAATTTGCAGTGGTTGTTCACTAATTGAAATCACTTTGCCCACCTTGGCGCCCGCTGCATGGGCATACAACTCGGCGCGGCTGCGAGCGTCGGCGACTGCGCGGTTGCGTGCCTGATTCATCACGCCCGTAAGATCATCGATGCTGAAACTGATTCCGGAAATTTGGTTGCTGCCGGCATTGACGAGCGCGTCGAGCACTTGTCCCAAGTCCGGGAGGTTGCGCACTCGAACCCGCAACTGGTTGGTCACGCGGTAACCGGCGATTTCTGGCCGCTGTTGATTGCGCGGCCCGCGCTTGTATTCCGGGCTGACGTTGAATTGCGAGGTTTGAACATCCTTCGATGCGACGTCGTGTTCCTTCAGAACCTCCATGATTTTCTCAACCGCTTTGTTATTGGCTTCCAGTGCCGCCGCAGCTTCGGCAGATTGGGTGACGACGCCGGTGTAAATGGTCGCCATGTCCGGCGGCGCGGATACTTTGCCTTCTCCCGTGACGCTGATGGTCCGGGTGTCATCTTGCGCCAGGCTTTCGCCCGCAGCGACTGCGACCCAGGCCGCACACGCCAAGCTGAGGCAGTAATGTTTCATCGTTCGGCTTCCTTATTTTTCGCAGCGACTTGAATCCGCAGATTTCTTTCACGCAGGATGATTTAATGGCAAACGAATCCGCTCATTTTAGCGGGGTCCAAGGCAATTGGCCAATGAATGGCAAATGGCCAGTTACCCCACAAAATACACCGACTAGCGCAACGTCACATGCTTGAGCAGTTCGTTGGCGTTGCCAATCGCCGCATGCAGCGCGACTGTCGCATCTTCACCCAGAATTTCATACTGAGCGCGAAATCTGTCCCAGACCAGAAATCTTCGAAGTGACGCCAGAAACATTTGTTCTGGCGGCGTGAACACATCGGCCGTTTGGAGCGACCGCGACAACTCGCCCAACATCGTTTCGCAAACCTGGTAGAGTTCGGCCGGGTTAATTCGGAACGTTCTCATGGCGTTGACAAAATCAAAGGCGATCGGTTGGACACCCGCGCTTTCCCAGTCCAGCAGCAACGCACGGCCGTCATCGGAAATGGCCACGTGGGCCGCGCTCAAATCGCCATGGCAAAAACTCATGCAAAGGTGTTTCTGCGAGTCGACCAGTCGGGCGACGACTGACAGCATTTGCCCGCGGTCTTGCCAGCGTGGGTCCCACGATACCGATTCAAAAACCCGTTGGACCTGTTCCACCACGTTCCCCTCAAAACAGTCATCCACAGTACCACAAGTCACGCCAAAGGCGGCATAGTGACGCTGCAGGCTCGGGAGAACGGTTTGAATTAACAGGGTTTTATCGTTGCGGCGAAACGCAAGTCGACCGGACACAAACTCTTCGATCAAAAACGGGCATTGGTCGCCGAAATCCGAATCAATAATCCTCGGGACACATAACTGTTTTAATTCCTCGACTATCTGCCGATTTTCCACTTCCGCCTTTAACCTCGACGGGCCCGCCGGGGATACCTTGGCGGTCACGGGCTCGCGCGCGTCCGGATAAAAGGATCTGATTACGCTGGAACCCACACGTTGGCGGACGTTGACTGCCGCCGCAATGGAATGCATCAATAACGAGCCATTCCGCGCGTATGATTGAAACAATCGCCCAAGTCCCTTGAGCGAGACTCCGGCCAGAATAGGTTGATGGCTTGGCCGACGAAGTCGTTTCAGCAGGCATGCGACGGCATAGCCTCGCTGCACGAACCAATTACCGTCGTCCAGATATCGGTTCGTTCGTTTTGACGTATCGTCCGCGATTCCATGTTCCACATGTTGCAGCCTGGAAAAAACGTCCTCAACAAACTTCCGGCGGTTCGGCGCGGGCCCGTTCAACTCATCGAGGGTGCTACCGGACGGGTTTTGGGGCTGGAAGGGGTTAGATATCACAAACTGAATCCTGCGATTCGGCAGACGGTTTGCCTGTTTACTGAAGACCGGTTGGTGATGACTGCCGACGGACGACGATCCCAAAACCATGTTTCGTATGATAATTGCTTTGCGGGCTGCG
>JBFILF010000555.1:0-3180 GCA_041599835.1 Pirellulaceae bacterium | reverse complement strand
GTGCGCTGGGGTGACGGAAGAAATCGTGTTTCGCGGATTTCTCATCAACTATTTTATGTCGCTACTGGCGCCGCTGTTTCACTGGTCCCCGTTTGTCGCTGTTTTGATCCCGGCGATCATCTTTGGCGCCGCGCATCGATACACCGGTAAGGCCGAAGTCGTCAAAATCGTTTTTCTGGCGACGGTATTTGGCCTGGTGTTCGTCTTGTCAGGATCACTGCTGATCATCGTCGCCTTGCACGCGCTGATCGATATCGTTGCCGTGTTGATCAGCCCATCCATCATGGCCGGGCCTAAGGTCAAGTGAGTGAACAGTGCCTGTATCAATGGTCTGTTCGGCAATGCGAATTCAATTCGCCCGCACCAGCCGCACCGCCACGCAACAATAAAAACGGGTGGTGGCATCCCAAATCCAAGGTTCGCTGAAGTCGACGGATGTCAATCGCTGCTTGAAACGCGGGTCCTCGGTCAGCAGATGGCGCAACGCAAACGGATTGACACCGTGAAAATGGTTGCGCTCGGCGATGGCCTTTTTCAGCAATTCCGTCAAGTCTTGTGCTGATTGGCCCAACTGCGGCAACGTATCCGACGATACCACGTCCGTGAACAAAAAAGCCGGGCCGGGCCCGTACAGCTTGTCGAGCAGCAATTCAATATGCCGATCGCGCAGCGCCAGCATGGCTTCGGGGAATTTCGAATGAGCCTCGCCCAGGGCCAGGACCACCGATTGAATAATTTGCGAGATGACGCACGTCGACGCAACGATGTCGAACTGCCCCAACTCGGGCAATTCGAAATGAATTGCCTGGTCAATGATTTCATCCAAACGGTGCAGCGAAGGATCTCGGCGATATTGCAGCAATCGATCGTGGACTCCGGAGAGATCGATATTCCCGTGCAGGTGAATTTTGTGGTGACCGAGGCATTTTTGTTGTTCCACACCTTGTTGCAACAGCTGTCCATCGATGTCGACCAGGTGCAACTCCGCCAGCGATTCTGCCAATCGATTCAAATCGACATCCGAACAAGCTCCGGCGCCCCAGATGCACAGGCGAGCACCGTCAATGCGGCTGGCAGCAGATTGCAGCGTGTTGGTGATCCGCTGCCGATGTAATACGCAATTTTCCCACACATTCGACGGCGACCTGCCGCGAATGGGCGCATCCGTTTCAAAGAAATTTCCCTGGTATTCGTACTGGTTCATGATTCCGTCTCCGCCGCAGCGGTTCGGCTGGCGACTCGATATGACATCCAGCTTACTCCGACGGCGATCAATCCACAGCCGGCATAAAGCATCCAGCCACCCGCTGCGCCAGCCCATGATCCGCTCCACAGCACCAGCCCATTCATGAGCTGCCACAGGCATAGATGTAGCAAGGTGGCGGCGGCCAGCCAACCGGCGGGTCCCACCTGCGATGACGACCGCCATCCAATCGCTCGCAACGATTGTTCGCCCAAGCAGAATGCGCCCAGCAACAACGCGATGGTCGTCACAGACTGCCATCCCAAAAACAGCCCGGCGGTCATTAACCCAATGGAAACGGCGGCGCGCGGCCTGAAACCCGATGGATCAGCTGTAGTGAGCAGTGGGTCGAGCAGGCCGCCCAAAATAAAACCACTGCTCAACCCGATAAATCCGGTATCGACTCGCGCCAACCAATGGATATCGAGAAACCAAGGTTCGCCCCCGCCGGTCCATTTTAGCGGGTGCAAATCGGGCCAGATTATCGTGCAAACACCCCCTACCACCAATGCAAACGCGATCGTCCTGATCGGAATCCGATGATGGTCCCGCGACATCAGCGCCCAAATCAATAACAACGTCATCAGCGTGCAGTGCAAGGCAAATATCCCCAGCAACAACCAGGGCGGTTCGATAAACAGCGACAGAATGCCAGCGCGGCGATCGGCGTTGGCAAACGGCAAATTGGCACCGCCGCTAGCCAGTTCAATTGCGAATAACAACGCAAACACCAGTCCAAATAACAACTCGACCAACGGATAACGGCCGGAGATCGGCAAGCGACAGGTACGGCAACGGCCTTTTAGTTTGATCCAGCCGATGATCGGGATGTTATCGGTCAGCCGAATGCGCGTGTGGCAATACGGACATGCCGATGGACTGGCAATTACCGACTTGCCCAATGGCATGCGATACACGACCACGTTAGCAAAACTACCAACCATACTGCCCAAGGCAAAAAACCAGGCCGCCACCAGCGTTTCCATCAATCCGGTGCGAATCCGCTGAATCGTTTCGTAACCGGGAATCCGGTGCAAACTTGTGCCGCCGGATTGCAACTGTGTTTCCAACAATGGCAGGGCGCCGATGAATAACAGCAGACCGGCCACAAGCACCAGCGCGATGCTCTTGATCAAAATTGGTTTACGCCGGCGCTGACGCATCGCGGACCCACATTGAATTGATCGACTGTCGAGTCAAAATCATAACAGCTTTGTCAGATGATCCGACAGGTAGCCGGCGCCGAATCGATTGCTCGACGTGCGGTGGCCAAGCGTCGCTATCGATGGCGCGGAAGTCGTGCCGTCATGGCTTTTTTGCCGCGTTGAATTGTCGGCCAGCCATCATCACCACATGGTGGCTTGATTCTGCCGGCAGAATAGCGGCCCGGCACAAAACAAATGCTGGCGGGGCAATGCGAAGCCCGATTCCCGCGTTGTGCTACAATAAAGTAGAAGGGGCGTTCGATCGATTCGGAGCAGGTCGGCAGCATGCAATGCCGTGTGGTACTATTGTTGTTCATTGGTTGGCTGTCGCTCAACACGGCAAGCCAAGCGGCCGCACAATCCAACGCGCTGGACGATTCGCGGCAACAACTGGACGAGAAGTTCCGGCAACAGTTCAAGCAATTGGCGGAGCAATGCGCGACGGCCGGGTCGGGCGAATTGGCGGAGCAAGTTCGGCAGTGGATTGTGCCGCGGGATCCGCACCGGCAGTATTTGTTCCTGCCGAGGACCGGCGGTCGGGCCGGCAGTGAAACCAATGCCGATTTGACTCGGCAGTTCCAACAGTTGCGCCAGGAATACGCGGCGCAGCTGATGCAAGGCGTTGAGCCGACGATTGCCGCGCAACAGCCGGCCCGAGCTTACCGGTTGCTGAACGAAATCCTGATTCACGATCCCGACCATTTGCAGGCCCGCCGAGCGCTGGGTTTTCGT
>JBFILF010000554.1:0-3191 GCA_041599835.1 Pirellulaceae bacterium | reverse complement strand
TCCAACGACGTCGTCACCGGCATGGACAACGCGCTCAACACACATCGCAGCCTGCCTTAGGCGGTATCTGTTTCTCCCAGTGCGCGGAGTTTGAAGCTTGTATTGTGTCTTTGTTTTGCGACAATGGCCATCTTATTATCGTTATCGCCGCCTGGCTTCAACACGAGGATGATGGCGGGTCAATCAACACCGTGATTTTCTCAGAGACAAGCTGAGAACCTGATCCTCGCGACGGTACTTTCCAAATTCGCGGGAACCGTTGCTGTATTTCTGCGTTCAGTGTTGTGTTGTGTTCAGTCGCGTTCGGATTCTGGAACGATTGGGAGAATTTAAATTGAA
Source organism: Pirellulaceae bacterium (assembly GCA_041599835.1). GTDB lineage: Bacteria > Planctomycetota > Planctomycetia > Pirellulales > Pirellulaceae > CAJQPP01. The sequence continues at coordinate 2,852 of JBFILF010000554.1, read as the reverse complement.
CGGCTTTATAATGGTCTCATCCATTGCGATGGCTTTTTTGTTGTCGACCGGGGCAGTCACTGCTCAAGAAGACCGCAACGATTACGTTTCTGACGCCAGTTTTTTGATTGGAACCTACCAGCCGGCACCATCGGATCACTCGCCAGAGTCGATGGCCACCACTGGCAAACGATTTTTGCAATCATTGGACGAGAAATTGCGCGAACGGATTTCGCATCCGATTGACGGTCCCGAGCGGCGCAAGTGGACCAACCTGCCCGCCGACCCCAATGCGGGCGGTGTGCCGTTGGGTGAATTAAATGACACGCAGGTTAAATCGTTTTGCGACCTGATGGCCTCGCTGCTCAGCCAGCAGGGGTACCGCAAGATGTGCGACATCATGTTGGCCGACGATCAACTACTGCCTGGGGGGCGACCGCGGCGAGGGTTCGGCACCGAAACCTTTGCCGTCGTTATTTTCGGCGAGCCGTCCATTTCCGATCCGTGGGCGTTTCAGTTGGATGGACATCACATCGGGTTTAATGTGTCGATCACTGGCGACCAGGTGACGCTTTCGCCCAGCTTCATCGGCACCCAACCTGAAAAGTTTACGATTGGCTCGAAATCGTTTCGCCCCTTGGCCGGAGAGATCGACGACGCATTTAAACTGGCCGGCAGTCTGAGCGAAGAACAATTTCGTCAGTCCCTTCTCGGACCCAAACGCGGACAAATCATTGCAGGGCCCGGTCGCGACGGCAAAGTGCCCAGTCCTCGCGGATTGTCATGCGGGGTTTTGGACGCGAATCAAAAAGAGAACCTGATCTTGTTGATTTCGCATTGGGTTAATCTGCTGCCGCCAAAACATGCAGAACCGCGGATGAAACAGCTGCTGGAGGAGCTGGATCAAATGCACTTTGGATGGCGTGGACCCCGTCAACCGGCCAGCGACGTCTCGTACATCATTCAAGGTCCGAGCCTGATTATCGAGTACGCCTGTCAGGATCTGGGTGGCAACCCGCAAGATCATCTGCACACCATGTACCGCGACCCAACCAACGAATACGGAAAACAATTAGTTCGTGATGAGTGACGATTGATGAGGAAATGAACTGTTGGACCTCGTCCTTATGTCATTTGTACTTCGTTAATGCCCTTACTCGCCCTGCGAGTATCCGTACTCCGAGGGAGCGTAAGAGGATTACTCCATTTCCGTGATCCACTGTTTGAGAAGCTGAACGGCGGCATTGTCGATTTGGTTGGTTGCCAGGTTGGGCATGCGTCCCTGGCCTAACGTCTTCACGCGTTGCAATAACAGTGATCGCTCGGCATCTCCCGGAGCGATCAGCAGTCCCTGGGAGATTCCCAACATTCCTTGCGCCGGTTGTACGTTGAGCAGGTGCGCGGCATCCAGGGGTGTTTCATAGCGCAAATCAATTTTGGCGTTGCCGGGTCCGTCCGGACGGTGACACATGGCGCAGTTCACGTCCAACCATGCCCGCGACCGGCTTTCAACATCGCCAGTCTTGGCCGTGTACGGGTCGGCGAAGCGCGGCATTGCGCTCGGATCAAAATCTGGAGGAATTTTAACCAATCCGTGTCGCGACCATTTTAGGATTTGATTGACGGCACCGTCGGCGGCATTGCGGTTCAATTGCGCGGTGCGCAGCCCCAACACAAAACCGGCGGCGTCGGTATGGCAGCTGGCGCATTCGGAGGACGACGGCGCATGCCACGAGTTGACTTGCCAGGATTTGGCGTCTGGTGGTCGCTGGTACAATTCGAATTGCTGGCCACCGGGTTGCAGGGTCGCATCTTTGCCGTCGAGATCCCAAACATACGTGGCCGCCTCCCAGCCGGCCGGCGTCCGCTTGATCAGCCGAGTTTCTAGCATTCTTCGTCCGCGGAAGTGTTGGCCTTCGAAATTCTTGACGAGGATCGTGCCAGCCGGAACTTCCCAGTTGCCGTCTTGCCGATAACCCAACTTTGCCCCTTCCGGCAGCCGGAAAAACCGTTGCTTGGTGGCCCCGTCCGACCAAAACGGTGCATTGATTTCGTATGGCACAAGCTCCGCTGACGGCTGTCGCTCAGCCGTGGACTCGTAAAGGCCCGTTTGCGATAGCTTGACCGGCCAATCCTCGAATGTGTTTTCCGGTTCATCGCTGGGAACAATTCGATAAACGCCGCCATCAAAGCTCAACAGATACAGCTCGCCGTCATCGTCTTCGCCGAACGATGCGATGCTGCGGCCCGTGCGCCGGACCAGTTGGGATTGGTACTTTCCCTCGCCGTCTTGACGCAGCCGCCACAGGTTGCCGGAAAAGTAATCCCCATAGAAATAGGATCCATGAAGTTGCGGAAACGCCTTTCCGCGATAAACGTATCCACCGGTGATGGAGATGCCCCACTGGCGACCGTACACGGCAACTGGTTGGGCATGTTCTCCGACGGCCAATTCCGTTTCCAGATCAAAGTCGGCCAACGCTTCGTATCGTTTCCAGCCGTAATTCTTGCCTCGTTCGATGATCGACACTTCTTCCCATTTGTTTTGTCCGACATCGGCCGCCCACAACTGACCGGTCTGGCGATCGAACGACATTCGCCAAACGTTTCGCAAACCGATGGCCCACAGTTCGGGTTTCGCATCGGGCATGTCGACAAACGGGTTGTCCGGCGGAACGGCATAAGCGAAACCGGGGTCGTGACGATCGACATCGATGCGCAAGATTGCTCCGAGCCAGTTGCCCATGTTTTGCGCATGGCCGTGCGGGTCATTTGCGTCGCCACCGTCGCCGAGCGTAATGTACAGGTAACCGTCCGGACCGAACTCGATAGAGCCTCCGTTGTGATTGCGGTAGGGTTGTGGCTGCTCGAGG
>JBFILF010000553.1:0-3215 GCA_041599835.1 Pirellulaceae bacterium | reverse complement strand
TATCGCTCTCGGTTTGCGGTTGCTCACGCTGCGGCAGGTCCGGTTGGGTGTCGTCGTCCGATTCGATTTCGGAAGGCGCGGGGGGCGGCCAAATGGCCGGCGTATGCGCAATTTGGTTTGGCATCGGCGTATCCGGATCTGAGTAATTCCATCCCAGCGTGATCCATCCATGTTCGGCGGTAAATTCGACCAGTTGTGCACCGGCCAGCTGTTGCGCAAGTTCTTGATCTTCCAGATATTCCAGTGGCAGTAGATTCGCCGGCAACTCCACAGCTTGTTCCAGGCGATCACCTTGGGTCACTTCCGTCAGGTTGTCTTGCAAAAACTGTCGAAACGCGATTGCCTCGGCACTTCGCTCGCCGGGCAAGGCTGGGATTGCAAAATCGGCATTGGGACTGCCAACCAGAACCAGCTTGAGAACTCCCTCGTGATTGACAACCTGAAACCGGGCGCTGATTTTGATGGGATCGCGATATCGCTGACCTTCCCGTCGAAATTCTTTGCCATAAACGGTGACACCGATTTCGTTGTTCTCGTATTCGAATTGAATGGGCCGGCCTTCCATAAACAAAATCGAAAATCGCTTTTCTTCTTCTGGCGAAATCGCTTCGACTTCCTGGCTGGTCAACGCCTCGGCGATATGGGTGAACTGCCAGTTTTCCAGTAGACGGCCTTGAATCAGCGGCGCGATGAAATTGGCCGTCATGGATTCGTGCACTTGAAACCGCACGTCGACCGGAACAGCGCCCGGTGGCGGTTCGCTGCCGGCGGCCAGTCGGTTATCGCCTTCGAGCGTACCCCAGACATGTATCGCATCTGGGGTCGAGTTCACGGAAATTCGAGGCAGCACAAAGGGGTCGACCAACGGATACGGTTCGACCATCGAACCGTCTTCTTTTTGCGCAAGAATTTCCGAGAATTCATCGCGGAATTTAAACAGCCTTTCCAGCAATTCCTCGCGGCGATCGCGGAGCTCGGTGACGCGCCCCAAGCCGTCGCCAAACGCTTCGTCGGTTTCCCCGCTGAATCGATCCAGCAATTGTTGCCGTGCCCGTTCCGAAGCGACTTCGTTTGCCCGCTGCCGCCGCTCGCTGTATCGCCGAAAGGCGATTCGATCCACCAGCGGCAGACAATTGGTTCCCAGAAATTGGCTGCTGACATTGCCCCAGGAACGTGCCGGAAAAACGGTCACGCTGCCGACATTGGCGGACAAATCGCGAGTGGCGCCCAAGTTGCCAGCCGCCGACGTGTAAGCAGTGACGTTTCCTTCCTTGCTGTACGTATCGGACGACACCGACGCGTTCAAATGCACGGTCAGTTGGGCGCTATAGGGGTTTTCCACGAAGTCCAGCGAGACGGAGCCGCGCGTGTAGGAAAATCCCTGAGCGCGAGAGCCCACGATAACTTGATCGACATAATCGACTTCCGCCACCGGGCGCGCGGCCATTCGATTGGCGAATCGTTCATTGACCGTGAGTTTCATATTTGGCTTGCTGTACTGGCGCCGCGCGAGCACGTTGAAGCCCTGCATTTGGTTCCGATGTTCGAACTGTTGCAGCCAGCGACCCAATTCAGCTTGAAATTCTCGTGAACCGGGGTCGGTCAGCTGGCCGGATTCGTCTCGAAACAACCTGAGGCGTTTTTCCCATTCGTCTTTGGCGGCCTGCTGTGCTCGCTCGGTTTTGGAAAGCAGAAACGCGAATAACTGTCGCTCGAAGCGGTTCAATTCCCATTCGCCCCGCATGATGTATGGATTAACGTATGCCGTCGTCGCCTTGGCAAACCGCTGGCGGGCCTCGTCCACCGTGGTGCGAAATTGATTCAGGTCTGCCAGGAATTGCCGCTGCTGGGCGTCATCGTCGGGTTGCTGCAGTTGAAGTTGCGAAAGCTTCGTGATCAATGAATTAATTTGTAAGCGCTTATTCAGATAGTGGCGGCCGAAATAGGAAAGGTTGTTTCGGTTGTACCGGTCCAGTTTTTTCAACAACTCGATGACCCGTTGCCGTTGGTCATCGACGGATTCCAGCGAGGGCGGTTGCAGGTCACTTGAAAACTCGCCCACTGTACCCAACAAATCAGCCGCATCGGTTTGCTCTAACGCCTGAATGTGATCGTGTAAGGCCTGACTTACCGCATCATACGGCTCATCGGTTTTTCCAAGACTTTGAATCCGCCGCTGGGCATCGACCAGCAAATTCAGATTGGCGTTAAAGCCGCGGGCGGCTTCCGTCTCCAACGCGCGAAGATTCAGTCGATCGCGTACGGCATCAGCCTCTGGGCCGTCGCCCAATAAGAATTGCAGCCGAATCACCGATTGATACAGATCATCGGCCGTCGTTTGTGCCATAAGGGGCTCGCCACACAGCAAGCCAGCCCAAATGAAAACGACACCGTGAAGAACGACCGGATGTAGAACGACGCGATGACGAACGACTTGGTGACGGGAAGCCTGCCATGGAAACGGGCGGCGCGAACGGCCTGAATGAAGAATTTTGCGACACATATTATCACCAGGTGTAAAGCTCGAGAGTGAATGACAAGATTCGCCTACGCGTGACCCACCGTCAACTGGAAAAGCGTTCAATCTGTCGAACAGTCATTCTCACCGACGACCTCAAGATTCCAAGCGGTCGCAACTGGCATTTGCCGAGAAACATGTGATGGGGAAACAGGCCGATTTTCGGCTATCCCGATGGGACGCCCCCGAGTTCGGGCGGCCGTCGGTCAATGCCCCTAGATCACCGACCGCTAGTTTCCTAGCATATTCTTTCCCGGAGTTTGGGCCCAAATGCGTGCCGCCTCTGAATTTACGCAAAACTTTGCCGGTTGTAAGATTTTGGAGTGATTATTCGATGAGTGACGACTCGCTGCGCGAACGCGGTCAAGCACTGGAAGATATGTTTTTCCGCGATCGGGACAAAAAACTATTGGAAAAACTCCGCGGGGACTTGCAGGCCAAAGAGAGCCGCCAGGCATTGGCCGCCGCCACGGGCATGCAGGACGAAGCGTCGCTGGATCGCCTGTTGGAGCATGGCATTTCCGCCGAAACGCTGACCAGCGTCGGCTTGATCCCACTGGTCGCCGTGGCCTGGGCCGATGGCGTGATGGAAGACAAAGAGCGTGAGGCCATCTTGAAAGCGGCCGAACAATCCGGCATTTCGCCGGATCAAGCCAGTTTTCAAATCGTCTCCAGTTGGCTGGACCAGCGGCCCAGC
>JBFILF010000552.1:0-3219 GCA_041599835.1 Pirellulaceae bacterium | reverse complement strand
CGCTGCTGGGCGTGTTGTTGATGGTGGTGGTGGGCGCGGTGGAAACGGGATTACGGATGGCGGATGGCGAGCGATTTGCTTGGGGCGAATGGATTTGGGTTGGCATTTCGTGCGCGGCGCTGCATTTTGGTAGTTGGTGGTTGGGGTTTCGCGTGACCAATTGGTGTGGTTTTCCCCGGGGCGACGCGATTGCCGTTGGGTTCGCCGGCAGCCAGAAAACGTTAATGGTGGGGCTGGTGATCTGCCTGCAGTTGGGCGTCAGCGTGCTGCCGTTGGTCATGTACCATGCGATTCAATTGATCGGCGACACGCTGATTGCCGATCGATTGCGGGGCCCGAAACGGTCCTGACGAGATTAGGCGGAATTATTTGTTGCTTACGGCGTTGGCCCGATGGTGGGCTTCGCGCGGCAATCCGTCGATTGAATACGCTAATCGTACGCGAATTCGGTCGCGGCTCTCTTGGCAACATCTGCTGCACATGAGCGAGCGTTTCCGTAGTTGGCGGGCAACGGCGCCAGCTTGGCGCGGGGCCCATTGTTCTTGTCGGTTTTCAACCACAGCGATATAGTTGATCGTAACTCATGGCGCGGTAAGCAAGCTTCAGCAGTTCATGTCAGGCAATAATTCCACCACGCAACCTGCACGACCCGCGTTCGGCGGCTGGATCGCTGCTGCGCGCACGACCGTCGACCCATGCCTGCCTCTCACGCTGCTCAACCTGCCGATCGATTTGTAGCTGCCAGAGCACGTCTTTCCCTGCGGTCGGCTCCGGCTTTTGGTGACGGAGTTCTCGAGACAAACCATTGGATGAGAAATAATAAATGCGTGAGATGCTAGAAGAAAAACTGTGTCGATTCGAGCAGCTGGAACAGAACTTGTCGGACCCCGACGTCCTATCCAATTCCCACAAGATGGTGGCCGTGGCGCGGGAGCACGGCGCGCTGGCCAAACTGGCGACGAAGTATCGGCGGTTCAAGGAGATCTGCAACGAAATCGACGAAGTGCGGCAAATGGCCGACAGCGGCGACGCCGAGGAACGCGAGTTGGCCGAGTCCGAGCTACCCACGCTGCTCAGCCAGCGCGAACAGCACTGGAACGACCTGCTCGATTTGACGATTGGCGGCGAGGATGCCAATCGCACCCGCTGCGTGATGGAGGTCCGCGCCGGCACCGGTGGCGAAGAGGCGGCACTGTTTGCCCGCAACCTGTACGAAATGTACAAGCGGTATTGTGACAACCGCGGTTGGAAAACGTCGCTGGTGGATTCCAATCCCACGGAATTGGGCGGCTTCAAGGAAATCACACTGGGAATCGAAGGTGAGGGCTGTTACCGCGATTTGCAATATGAAAGCGGCGGGCATCGAGTGCAGCGGGTCCCGGAAACGGAAGCCAAGGGCCGCATTCACACATCGGCTGCCACCGTGGCGGTGTTGCCCGAGGTGGAAGATGTGGAAATCGATCTTTCGCCGGAAGACTACGAGGTCGAGCGCTACGCGGCCAGCAGCGGCCCCGGTGGACAACACGTGAACAAAACCGCCTCGGCAATCCGGCTGATTCACCACGACACGGGAATCGTCATCAAGTGTTTTGAGGAGCGCAGCCAGCACAAAAACCTGGCCAAGGCACTGCGGTTGCTCAAATCCAAGTTATACGATCACTTTCAACAACAGGAACAACAGCAGCGGGCCGACACGCGGAAAAGCCTGGTGGGATCGGGCGACCGCAGCCAGCGAATTCGCACTTACAACTTTCCCGAAAACCGGGTCACCGATCATCGGATCAACCTGACGCTGTACAAACTGGATCAGATCATGGCGGGCGACTTGCAGCCGGTGATTGACGCGCTGATCGACCACGATCGCCAAAGTCTCCGTGACTCGATGGGAGATCTCGATTAATCAGCCATCGAATTCCGAAATTTCCGACACACCGAACAAACCGTCGCTGTCCGAGGGCTGGTCGATCGCCAGGTTGCTCAACTGGACCGCAGATTTTTTCAAAGCTCACGGGGCGGAACAGCCGCGGTTGGATGCGGAAATCCTCTTGGCCGAAGCTCTCGGTTGCGAGCGAATCGAGTTGTACACCCGCTTCAGCGAGGAACCGACGCCCAGCCAGCGCGAGACATTTCGCGACTGGGTGCGGCGACACGGCGCGGGAGAGCCCGTGGCTTACCTGGTTGGGCATCGCGAATTTTTTTCGCTCCGTTTCCAAGTCAGTCCCGCCGTGCTGATTCCTCGTCCGGAAACCGAACACTTGGTCAGCGAAGCGATCGACATCATTCGCCAGGATGTATTTGAAGACGATCCGATCTGGCTGGCCGACGTGGGAACGGGTTGTGGCAACATCGCCATTGCGATAGCCAAGCATGGGGAACGCGTGCGCATCGTCGCCGTCGACGTTTCGCCGCCAGCCCTGGAATTGGCCGCACGAAACGCCCATGCGCACCGAGTGAGTGATGCGATCCAATTTGCAGAATCTGATCTGCTGTCGAACATTGAATCGCCGCAAAAGTTTCATTTGATTGTCAGCAATCCACCTTACATCGGACTGGACGAGCGCGATCAACTGGACCGTTCTGTTGTCAATTTCGAGCCGGCCGAGGCACTTTTTTCTCAGGGCCCGTGCGGCACCGAAGTCATTCAGCGGCTGATTGACCAGTCGGCGCAGCGATTGTTGGAGGGCGGAATGCTGATTTTTGAAATCAGCCCGATGATTGCTGACGATTGCCGCCGGATGATCGAACAATCGCCGCTGGATCTGGTTCGCATCATCAAGGATTTAGCCGGGTTGCAGCGCGTGGTCGTCGCGCAATTGCCACCCCGCTAATATTTCCATTCGATATGCGTGACGCACACAGCGCGTAAGGAATCTCGTGCGGTATATTATGAATCGTATGAATCACGCTCACCCCGCAATACGCGCCAAGCTATGATCGTTTGCTATCGATTGGCCTGACCTGCTGTTTATCAACACCACAGTCTGGTGATCCAATCGTGATGCAGGAAGAGGCGGTGGTCGAGGTTTGTCGCGACTTCTGGACCGAATGGTCGGCAAAAAAAATCGACGCCGCACGACTGACGGACGATGGTGGCCGCATCATTGGGCTGCTGGACTAAGTGAATTGATCACCAAGGCGCCGATGCGATTTGGCGTCGTCCGTAGAATCACCTGACTGTTGGCGGGGAGGTTGGCCATGACTGGTTTGGTATTGGCATTG
>JBFILF010000551.1:0-3220 GCA_041599835.1 Pirellulaceae bacterium | reverse complement strand
ATCACCGAACACCGCGTGTTGCAAGTCGAATACCAGAGTCTGGCCAAACCCCGCAGCACCCGCTATCTCGAGCCGTACGCCGTCGTCCTGTTCCACTCCAGTTTGTACATCATCGCCGCCGACCAGGCGATCGACGACCCGGCAACGCGAATCCGCACCTGGAAGCTCGACCGGTTTGAAAAAACCACGGCGTTGGACAAGTGGTTTAAGGTCCCGGACGATTTGGACATTGACAAATTCATCGGGGACGCCCTGGGAATTTTTGTCGGCAACAACAAACCGGTGAATTTCAAAATTCGCGTCAGTCCGCAAGCCGCCCGTTGGATCTCGGAGGATCCCTGGCATCCGGAGCAGGATCTCAAAAAACTGCGAAGCGGCGAATTTGAATTGACCGTTCGCGCCGCGCACGAATTGGAAATCATCCCGCGCGTTTTGCAATTGGGCAGCGAAGCGGAAATTGTCTCGCCGGCCAGCGCACGCCGGGCGGTAGCGCAAATTGTAAAGCAGCTCGCCAAAAAATATCGGGACTAATCGGCCATCGGACTATAAAATACGGACGTTTCAGAAACGATCTGTCAGGTCAGGGCGGTAAGGGAATTGGAGGGTTGGGATGATCGGCCATATCGTGACTGGGGTGGGGGTTGGGTTTGTGTTTTGCCTCAACAACCTGCAAGTGGCGTCGGTCCAAACGGCCGAGTTGCCCCATCCCGATATAGTGATTCGCGATTACATCGACGCGCTGGGCAGCGAGATGGCGATACTGGGTGTGGAATCATTAAGAATCCGCGGCAACTTTGTCGGATCCAGAAGCGGCACGCTGGAGTTTATTTATGTCGCCGGCAAATCGCGATTGAATTTCAACGTCGATGGTGACGAGTCTCAGCAGATCGCTTATGTATTCGATGGAAGGGTTGCCTGGCAGGTCCAGCAGGGCGGCACCACGACGCTGGCCGAGCCCGCGTCACAGGACAATATCCGTGAGAGTGTCAGCAATCCGTTCACGGCGCTGTATTGGGCGGAATACCCGGGTCAGATTGAGGTGCTGGGGAGCGTGGCGGTGGGAGAATCGGAGACGTTTCATTTGCAGTTCAAGTCGGCCAATGGCACGGTATTCGATCGGTTTTTCGACGTGAAAACGAACTTGTTGGTTAAATCCGTGTTTCACGACGAGGCGGGCGGGCGGACCATCATCAACGAATACGAGCAATATCGGATCCACGACGGCATTCAATTCATCGGCAAAAAGCGCCAGTTCCATGACGGCGAGTTTACGTACACGTACACATTTGACGAGTTTGAAATGAACGTCGACGACGTGGACCAGTCGTTGTTTCAGGTCCCCGACGAATTGGCTGAGGAAGCCAAGCGGCGATTGGCAACGCCGTCCCAAAAATCAGACACCGACAACGGTTCCGATCGTTAATGTGGCGGCGGGATTTTTGGCAGGTTTCGGATTGCCCGTTACCGATCTTCCAACGGGACAAACGTCCGTTCGTTTTCGCCGGTGTAGATCTGTCGCGGGCGGCAAATGCGGAAGTTTTCCGACTCCTGCATCTCTTTCCAATGCGCGATCCAGCCGGGCAATCGACCCATGGAAAACAACACGGTAAACATCGGCACCGGGATCCCCATGGCCCGATAGATCACGCCCGAATAAAAGTCGACGTTTGGGTACAGCTTTCGCTCGATAAAGTAGTCGTCCTGCAAGGCCACTTGTTCGAGTTCCTTGGCAATCTCAAACAGGGGGTCGTCGATGTTCAACTTATCAAGCAAACGGTCGCACACGGATTTGATAATGGTCGCCCGCGGGTCAAAGTTTTTGTAAACGCGGTGGCCAAATCCCATCAGCCGAAATGGGTTTGTTTTGTCCTTGGCCATGAGGACGTATTTCTTGACGTCGCCTCCGTCCTCGCGGATTTGTTCCAGCATGCTGACGACCGCTTCGTTGGCGCCGCCGTGCAAGGGGCCCCACAAGGCGCAGATGCCCGCGGCGATCGAGGCAAACAGGTTGGCTTGCGATGAACCAACCATGCGCACGGTCGACGTGCTGCAGTTCTGCTCGTGATCGGCGTGCACGATCAGCAACATGTTCAGCGCCGCGACAAAATCCGGGTCGATTTCATACGGCTCACAGGGGACGGCGAACATCATCTGCAGAAAGTTTTCACAATAGGTCAAATCGTTCTGCGGATAGATGAATGGCTGGCCAATCGATTTTTTGAAACTGTACGCGGCGATCGTCGGCAGCTTGGCCAACAGGCGGTGAATGGAAATCCGCACCTGGTCGGGATCTCGCGGATCCAGCGAATCCTGGTAAAACGTCGACATCGCGCTAATCACGCTGGACAACGTGGCCATCGGATGGGCGTCACGCGGAAAGCCCCGGTAAAAGTAGCGAATGTCCTCGTGCAGCATCGTATGCGTCTCGATCGAACGCTGATACTTCTCCAGCTGTTGTTTGTTGGGCAGCTCACCGTTGATCAACAAGTAGCAGACTTCCAGAAAGCGGCAGTGTTGCGCCAATTGCTCGATGGGGTAACCTCGATAACGGAGAATTCCCTTCTCCCCATCCAAGTACGTGATCGCGCTCCGCGCTGAACCGGTGTTTACATAGCCTTCGTCCAGCGTGATCATGCCGGTTTCGGCACGAAGCCGGGAGATGTCCAGCCCCGTTTCATTTTCGGTGCCCACCAGCAGCGGCAAGTCAATTTCCTGGTCCCGTATACGCAATTTGGCTACATCCACCATCGAGTTTTTTCCTGAGACAACCGTACTCACAATTCTTTCTCCCGTTTCGCCCCGGCGGCATTGGCCCGGAGGGTACCAGCGGCCCGGCGCGCATGATGACAGCGGTAAAGGGTCGGGCACCGGCAAGGCAGGTCTATAGTGTAGCGATCGACTGAGTGCTGCGAAAGCGCCGTAGGGGATAACGGCAAGGTCTCTCGCGTTAACCGGTGTTTGAGGGGTTGGGCCCGACAGAACCGTGCTGTGGGCAACGCGGCCCCGGCAAAAAAAATCCGCTGCAAATTCGTCCACGGATGAATCAGCAGCGGACTCTAGTTGGGATGGCAGCTGGTCGCAAAACCGGCTTTTATCAACCGCGACTAAACGTCGTCATCGTCGTCCTCGTCGTCATCGTCGTCCTCATCGTCATCGTCGTCGTCGTCATCGTCGTCGTCTTCATCGTCGTCGTCTTCATCCTCGTCGTCTTCATCCTCGT
>JBFILF010000550.1:0-3223 GCA_041599835.1 Pirellulaceae bacterium | reverse complement strand
ATCAATCAGCAGGCCATGCAAATGCGGAGCAGAAAGTTGGCGGTTCTTCAAAAAAGCCTTCGACCCCCGCAAGTGCACGGTGCCCCCGAGGGAGACCTGCTGGTGGTGGGTTGGGGATCCACGTTCGGCTCGATTCAAGAAGCCGTGGATCGCGTCAGAAAAAGTGGAGGCAAGGTATCGTCGCTTCACTTGCGCTTTTTGAGCCCCTTGGAGCCGGGTATCGAAGATATTTTTCAACGGTTTAACAAGGTCATGACCATCGAGATCAATTACAGCGATGATCTGGGTGCGCCGTTTATCGATCGCGAAAGTCGTCGCTACTCGCAGTTGGCGCAAATCCTGAGAAGCCGGACGCTGGTGGACGTCGATTGCTGGTCCCGCGTTCCCGGTAGTCCGCTGCGGCCGGGCCAGATCGAGTCGGTAATTTTGCAAAGGCTGGGACAATGATCAGTTGGTTAGGACAGGAGCGTGATCGATGTACGGTTTGAAAACTGACTGGGACGCCGAATTTCATCAGCCGGTTTGTCAGCTGCAGGATTATTGTTCGGCCATGCCGCGATGGTGTCCTGGATGCGGAGACCATTCCGTGTTGACCGCAGTCCAGCGGTTGGCGCGGGACGAGCAGTTGCCACCTGAAAAAACCGTGGTCGTTTCCGGCATCGGATGCGCCAGCCGGTTTCCGCATTACATGAAGACGTATGGTTTTCACGGATTGCACGGGCGGGCGCTGCCACTGGCTTGTGGAATCAAGAGTCGCCGCCCCGACCTCAAGGTTTTCGTTGTCACGGGCGATGGCGATTGCTGCGCGATCGGAATGGGCCACTGGATGCACGCCTTGCGCTACAATTTCGACCTCACCGTTTTATTGTTGGACAACAGTATTTATGGACTGACCAAGGGGCAGACATCGCCAACAACGAATCGTGGTGCGGTATCGGCTACTCATCCCCAAGGATCGTTCTTTGTGCCGTTAAATCCGATTTCGCTGGCCCTGGGGGTAAGCAACATATCCTTCGTGGCTCAGACGGTGGACTGGAATCCACTGCACGTCGACGCGACGATTAGGGCCGCACATGAGCATCAAGGCACTTCGTTTGTGCGAATTTTTCAAAGGTGCCCGCACTATACCAAGGAGGTCTTCGCCCAGCCGCAGAGAGATCCCTCGCAAATCCTGTTCATGACCCATCCGCAAGGGATAACCATCGATGACAAGGCGATGCGTATCTTTACCAACCGAGTCGAGCATGATCCATCCGATCTGCACGAAGCACGCGAAATTGCCGAGAACCAAGATCGATTTCCAATTGGATTGTTTTACCGTAATTCGTCCGCGCATATTTACGACATCGACACCCGCGTCGGTTTGGGCATGAGCCCCGCAGATAAGCTGACAGCGCTCGAGGCCGCCCTGGACCGTTTCTCGGTTTAGTCTGCCTGGACGCGTGGTACTTCTGGAGAGAACCGTGGCTTCCGATCAATCGATGGAAACCGAAACAAAAGGGCCCCAGCGGAAGCGGTTGGCTACGCGAAGCGGATCACAGTTGATGGACCATCCCAGGTGCGGCTATGTGGCCGACCTGGTAAACCTGGCGGAACTGCGCATTTGTGGCCCAAACCGCGTCGGTACTGCGGCATTCGCCGAAGGTCTTGCTCGACTGGGCCAGCGATCTGCCAGCCGGCTCGGCGACGTTTGGCCTCCGGCTGGCGCGGCCATGGACTCGGTGCCGTGTGTTTACCATGGTTTTTCGGATGGCAACTTTTCGGTCCCGAACCCGGCTTCGGTCGTTCTGGTTGCCGGCACTCATCAAGACGCCGTCGATCAGTGTTTGATTGCCCAGCGGATCGCCGGGGATTTGGGCGTGCCCGTGCACTGCCTGGCTGACTCGGCATTGCAGAAGTGCCTGGGGTGTGTCGAGCTCCCGCAAGCAACGACCTTTGAAAGTCATCCGCCTGGCACGCGCTCGCCTCAATCGGTTACTAGTCGCAACCTGGTTCGATGTTTTGAGGCAGCTTCCACAGGCCTGGATCGGGATCATTTGCCGGTAATGCCGTTTGGACCTAAACGGGCTCGTCAGGTCGTCATCGCGTGCGGTCGCCAGGCGGCACTGGCACGCATGCTAATCGATCAGGGCTGTTTTTCCGTTGAGACTCGCCTTCTCGACGTGCGGCTTCTTCGGCCGCTGCCGCACGCGGAGCTTGTCCGCCATCTGCAAGAGTCGGAAACGTTGATCGTTCTCACCCGCGCGGACAATGCGGTAGATGCCGAACTGCTCGTCGCGCTGGAAATCCTGGCGGCGGGTGATCGTGATTTTCCGAAAATTTGTCACCTGCCCTTGCCCGAGCAACCTCGCACTTCTGATGATCTTCTGAATGCGCTCCCGCCGTCTTTGGTCGACAAAAGTTCTGCGAAAATCTTCCCAACGCCCGTTGCGTCTTTGCAACTTCAGATCGGAGTTTCGCCGGGTGGACCGTGGAGCCAAAATCTTCTTTTCGAATCGGCGTCTACAATCATCCGTTCGATGTCACCAGCAAATAACCGCGATGCGTTTCATGTGACGTTTAATCGAGCCGCCCGATCGACGTTCTCTTGGGTCAGTATCGGCGATCAAGAATCGAGCGCTCTGGATTTGCTCGTTTACACCGAGAACAACCTGGTTGACGCCGACGACGCCGTGGAAGCGCTCACCAATACTGGGGTGCTGGTCGTTCATTCGGAAACGGCGGATATTGCCACAGCTTGGCAGGCACTTTCTCCCAAATCCCAACAGTTGATTCTGGAAAAAAATATTGAGACCTGGTGGATTTGCCCCGGGGATCTGCTCGAACCGGGCAGCGAAATTGATGATTCATCGTGCGAGGTACTAAGTGGCGCGCTACTCAAGGCGCTTTCCGCCAAGCTGGATCTGGGCAGCTCTGTTGTGGAGGCCGCTCCGCTTTCGCCTCTCGAACGGGCAGGTTTCCAGGCGATTGGCAAATTCGACCCCGCCAATCCCGCCGAGGGCACCGGCGAAACGCCAGACGATTCGGCCGCCAATGCGACGACCGAACCCGGCCAAGTGCCAGGCCAGGAAAAAGACTGGCGACAAGCGCTTCGCGCGTTCCATCTCACCGGCCGTGGCGCCTACAACGACTTGGAGCCACTGCCGGGCCTGCCGCTGTGGCCGGCTCTGGCGACAAAGCTGGTGGATGAACACCGACTCGCTGCGCGATACCCGTTAGTTGT
>JBFILF010000549.1:0-3236 GCA_041599835.1 Pirellulaceae bacterium | reverse complement strand
GCGGAATGGATAATCATGACCCGAATGCCGTCCTTGGCTCTGTCGATGATCTTCGTTGTTTCGGCAGGCACTCTGAAGGCACAATCGACGTGGCCGCAATTTGGCGGTCCGCAGCGGCAGTTTCACATCGGCCACCGTTTTGACACGCGGGCCATCGCCTTGCAGATGCAATGGAGTACTGAATTAGGTTTTGGGAAATCATCGCCGGTCGTTGATGCAGAAAGCGTATTCGTTACCTACCGCCAAGAGCGTGACGAACGTGACAGAAAAAATTATTTCGAAGGCATTGCCGCGTTAAATCGTGCGACCGGCGGGATTCGATGGAGCAATCGATATGAGTGCTCGGACCGCGAAAATCAGGAGTCATTTTCGGGCGACCCGCGAAGTCCCCAATCGACTCCCGCCATCGTCGGCAACCATTTAATTTGTATTGGCTTTACGGGCGTGATCTCATGTTACGACAAATCCACCGGTGAACTGAAATGGCGAAAACATCTGGTGGAGGATTTCGGCGGAACGGCCGTCCAATTTGGCGTGGCGTCCAGTCCGTTGGTGATCGGCGATGAGTTGTGTGTGATGGCCGGCGGCGACCAGTCAGGTTTGGTTCGGCTTGATCCGGCTACCGGCCACGTTCGCTGGCGAGTGGCGTTGGGAACGGCCAGCTACGCATCTCCGCTGCAGCTTGAGGTGGAACACACTCGACAGATTGTTGCCGTCAGCGACGCGCATGTCATCGGATTTGATGCATCCGACGGAACGCAATTATGGCGTTTTCCGCTGGTGGAAAGCGGGCTGACCAATGTTCCCTCTCCGTTGGTGTTGACCGGAGGCAGAATGCTGGTCGCCGGCCAGGGCATCAAGGGCACCAAATGCCTCGAAATCACTTTCGACACGGCTAATTGGCGCGTGACAGAACTCTGGACGAATCCCCAACTGCAGTTTTTCTACTGCAACTGGATACAGATCAACGAACGCATTGTAGCCGGATGCAACGACAAGGTACTCATGACGTTTGACGCCGATACCGGGGAAATCCTCAGTCGCTCGCGCGGATTTGCTAACGGCAACCTGCTGGCATTGAAAGACCAGTTGCTGGCCGTCAGCGGACGCGGACAGCTGTTGCTGTTGGATGTGACCGATCGGGGATTGGCCAAGTCGTTTGTGGCCCCCGTCGTGTCGACACGCGTGTGGGCCCCGCCGACTCTGGTTCAGGATGAATTATTCGTTCGTGCCGGCAAGCAGGTGTTTCAATTTCGTTTCTCCGCCAACGGTGACATCACCAATCGGCTTGACGACGTTGAATTGATCAAATTCGGAGACGCGTCGGTCGATCCTATTGGCTTGATTGTCAGTGAATTCGAGGCCAAGGGAATTCAGGCGGCCTTAACGGCATACGAGAAACTGCGGCTAGATCCGGATGTGGATTTTGGCGTGGCCCAGAGGATGGAGCTGGCCGAGTTGGCGCAGCGACAGTCAATGTTCGAATTTGCCGAAACAATTCTCAGACATACCGTGGAGCAGTTTCCCGATTCGAAACCGGCCCAGAGGCGGCTGGATGAGTTTCGAGATCAAAAAAAGGACAAATGACCGCAGTCGGATGAAGCTCGCAGGAATTGTTGCTAAAATTCAGCGAACTTATTCCTCGAACTTTGGTTGCTGGCATGCTTCGCAACGTCGTTGCCATAATTCTCGGTGGCGGTCGCGGTACACGGTTGTACCCGCTGACCAGTATTCGATCCAAACCGGCCGTGCCATTGGCGGGAAAATACCGGTTGATTGACATCCCGATATCCAACTGCATCAACAGTGGGATCAAGAAGATATATGTGCTGACGCAGTTTTTGTCCGTCAGCCTGCACGCCCACATTCGCCGCACCTATTCCTTTGATTTGTTTAGCGATGGGTTTGTCGAGATCCTGGCGGCCCAGGAGACCGACCAGATCGGTTCCGACTGGTTTCAAGGGACCGCCGATGCGGTCCGCAAAAATCTCAATTACATCGAGCAATACGGGATCGATTACGCCCTGATTTTGTCGGGCGATCAACTGTATCGAATGGACTACGCCAAGATGATTGCAGCGCACGAGAAATCCGAGGCGGATGTGACCATCGCTTGCCGACCAGTGACGCGCCAGGCAGCCCGCGCGTTTGGCATCATGCGGCTGGACGATACCGGTCGAGTCGTGGGGTTTTTGGAAAAGCCACAGAGCGAATCGGACATCGATATGGTGAGCATGGATCCGGCGTGGATTGACGCGCACGGCGTGGCCAGCAACGGCCGCGATTGCCTGGCCAGCATGGGGATTTACGTGTTTAATCGCGCCACGCTGGGTGACGTTTTGACGAAAACGGACTATGCGGATTTTGGCAAGGAAGTGTTTCCAGCCGCGATCCGGTCGCGGCATGTGCAAATGTATATGTACGATGGCTATTGGGAAGATATCGGGACGATTCGGTCGTTTTACGATGCGAATCTCAGTTTGGCCGGTGATAACCCGCCGTTCAGCTTGACGACGCCCGAAGCCCCAGTTTATTCGCGGGCGCGATATTTACCCCCCACGCGCATGAAGAAAACTCAGGTGACCGACAGTTTAATTGCCGATGGTTGCCGCATCGGTAACGGTGCGAAAATCGTCAACAGCGTGATCGGCCTCCGCAGCATTATTGGTGACAACGTAACGATCCGTGATTCGATCATCATGGGTGCTGACTATTACGAGCGGGGCGCCGAAATTGTAGAAGGCGACCGAATTCGCGTGGGTATTGGCGATGATTCGCAGATCGTCGGTGCGATCGTGGACAAAAATTGCCGAATTGGCCGCGGAGTTCAAATTGCGAATGATCAGAAACTGGAAGAGTTGGAAAGCGGTTTTTGCCTCGTCCGCGATGGTATCCCAGTGGTGATGAAAGGTTCGGAGGTCCCGGACAACTGGTCGCTTCAGGTGAACGAATCGGCGAAAACCTCCGCCGTCTAACGCCGGTCGACCATTCACGACGGGGTTTTGAGGGGCCCGGAGACCGGGTCAAATCACCAATTTTTTTGTGAATTCTTGGTAAGGAACCTGGCCGGCCCTCGTCACTTTCTCGTCCGCTGTTTCTCCCCGTCCGTGAGGTCCGAGCTTGGATCGAATGTCGTGGTGGGTCTTACGTCTTGGTGGGCCCTACGTCGTCGAGCCCCGGTCAAAATTGGTAGTTGATGTCAGTTTCTTCCAGCGTTATCGATTGGTTTGCCCTGG